>CAJXKB010000021.1 GCA_913055825.1 uncultured Bacteroidota bacterium | reverse complement strand
GTAAAATTGAATAATGTAAAACAACTTTAGGCACTTTAGCGCACTTTAGGCACTCTAAACTTCTTTTATTAGTTAGTTGGGAGTTGGGAATTCCTATACAATAGCCGGTAACAAATGACCAGCCAGCCAATAACTAATGTTAAATATTCTTAAAACCAGCACATTAAATGAAACTTTGTAAAATATTTTTCCGTTTGAATTGTTAATTTTACAACTGAATGTTGAACAATAAATTTATAGCTATGAAAAAGATGATTTTTTTATGGGTATTGCTTATGGCGGGATTTACCACCGAGGCGCAAATTGAACAGAATTCTCAACAAAAGCAGGTCAACAAACCCAAGATTCAGGTAAAAGTAAACAAGGTATATGACGAAAACGGGAACATCATCCGGTACGACTCCACCTATTCCTGGTCGTACAGTTCGGGGAATAAAAAGGGGCAAATTGATGTGGACAGTTTAATGCAACGCTTTATGCCCTATTTTCATGAACATTTTCCCGATGCGCTTTCACGTGAATTTTCCAATCCGTTTTTTCAAAGTAATGATTCCAGCATGATGCTTGATTTTTTCAACAACGACCATTTTTTCAAGCAATGGCAAAATCAGCTCTTTGATTTTCAAAAGCAAATTCGGGAAATGGATTCTGTGAAGCGGGAATTCTTCAAACATTTTATGCGGCGCAGGTTTCCAAAAGAGACAAACAAACCCAAAGCAGGTATTTATTGACATGGGTTAGGCATAAAAACCCGAGTTCGACATGAGCTTTGTTCACAGCTTCATATTATTATGCGATAGACAATGCGAATTTTTGCAGAACTATCGGGTTCCGAAAGCTTTCGGAATCAAGGAAAGTTGAAGAAGTGTAGGGTAGAATATGTCATTTTTACCCCACCATCACCGAGGTTTCGGCATAACGGTAGTTGGTATAAAATGCCCGGGAACTCAAGGCCATAGCCAGGGTTAATGTTCCGATCCTTCCTACAAACATGGAGGCGATAATAATTATTTTTCCGCCGGCCGTCAAGGTAGAAGTGATGCCGGTGGAAAGTCCGACAGTACCAAAAGCCGAAACCTCCTCAAAAATCAACTTAATAAAAGGTATATGAGGATCTGTAATAGTCAATAAAAAAGCCGATAAAAAAATCATGGAAATAGAAAACAGCGCAATGGAATAGGCCCTGTCGATGGTACTAAAAGGTACAGTCCGTTTAAAAAATACCACAGTTTTTTCCCCTTTTATTGTGGCAATAGCCGATTTAACAATCACTGCGAAAGTCGTTACTTTGATTCCGCCGCCAGTTGAGCCCGGGCCTGCCCCCACAAACATCAGAAACATGAAAAACACCAAAATAGGAGTGCCAAGTTTTGTAAAATCCACTGTATTAAAACCTGCTGTACGGGTAGTTACCGACTGAAAAACAGAGGTAATTGCAGCCTGATACCAATTTTGACCTGCCAATACACTATTTTTTTCCAATAAATAAAAAACCACAGCTCCTAAGCTAATCAGGAACAGCGACATATAAAGCGTGATCTTAGTGCTCACGTTCAATCGTTTCCAATGCAGTCTCAGCCGTGTTTTGATGCTGCTGAAGCTGAAGGCGTCCTGGATAGCAATAAAGCCGAAACCGCCAAAAAAGATGAGCAGGATAATTACGACCTGAAGGGAATAAAGTTGCCGTACCCCCTGTTCATATAAGTTGTTGGTGAAAGTTGAAAATCCAGCATTATTAAATGCCGAGACTGCCTGAAATATAGAATGAAAGAATTGGTTTTTCCAACTGTCGAAATGAATATTGCCCCATGAAAAATAAAGAAAAAGTGTTCCGATACTTTCGCTAATCAGGCTGAATTTTATAATGCTGCGTAAAATCATGGAAGTGTCGGACAGACGGTCACTGCTCAGCACATCTTTCAACATCGACTGATATTTAAGTCCGCCGGTTGAGTGTGAAAAGGTTATAAAAAAAGTAGCAAACGAAATAATGTTTATCCCACCCAGTTGAATAAGCAACATAATGACCAACTGGCCTTTAAAAGTAAAAAAAGTAGCAGTGTCAACCACAATAAGACCCGTAACACAACTGGCACTTGTTGAGGTGAACAATGCATTCAGGAAATTAAAATGACCGGACACTGTCATTTCTGGTAACATCAGCAAACCGGTTCCGGAAGCAATCAAAATAATAAAAGATAAAATCAATAAGCTGGCAGGTTTCAGATTTAAGCGGGCAATCTTAGGCCCCGATTTTATCAATTCGAGAAGGATAATCGAAACAAAATAAATCTGCAAAAGGACCATGGATTTTCCGTTCACCATGGCTCCTATTGAATAATCTACAAAAAGCCAGTTAAAAGCAGAAGGGATAAGAATGTATAAAAGGAAAAACAACAGGATGCTACCCTCACGCCAGTTTGATTTGAGGAAATCTAACGGATGAAAATCATAAAAAAGATACACAAGGTACCGAAGTGAGAAAAAGGCAAGGCTATATTCCATGGCGGTTACGTTCAGCCACATGGAACGGGTAGTACGTGGAAAGCCGTAATAATATACCGCATAAGCAAGTACAATAAGAAAAGCAAATACGCTCAGAACCCTAAAAAGGCCCATAACCCACTTTTTGCTCGTGAAAATGCGCAGGTTAATTTTTTCACGTATCTTAAATAATCGTGAAGACATACCTTTTTAACTGTTAATGTCGATAAACTTCTCAATATCTTTACTGCTGCCGAAAATCACAATGGAATCGTCTTCTTCGATCACGGTATCACGAAGTGGCACCCCTTTAATATGCTGTCTTTTAACCATATCCCTGCCATGTTGCTCCACCACCTCATTTTTGATGGTGACCAGGTTGATATTATATGATTCCCTGAGTTTAATAGAGCCCAGCGATTGTCCGACGATAGATTTGGGAGCTTTTATTTCGGTGATAATGTAATTATCGGGTAAATCGAGAAAATTAACCATAGTGGGATGCAAAAGGCGCTCAGCCACAACAGCACCTACTTCAAATTCGGGAGAGAAAATTTCTTCCAGCCCCAGTTTTTCAAGTATTTTCCGGTTGACTTTTCCCTTTGCCCTGACAATGATTCTTGGGATATTGAGTTCAATCAGATTAACCGCACATAACAACAATTCCTCAAAATCTTCACCAATAGCGATAACCACGGCATCAAATTTCTGAATATTTTGAGAGATGAGGGCTTTTTTATCGGTTGCATCCAATGCCACGGCATAAGCCACATCATTGGCTATATAATCAACCACTTCCTGACTTTTGTCGATGGCCATTACTTCGGCCCCTTTTTTGGAAAGTGAACGCGCTATGGCTTCGCCAAACTGTCCAATTCCAATTACAACAAACTGATTGTTAGTCATAATTTATATGTTTTCGATGAGACAAAAGTAGTTTTTTTCCGGTTTCACGTATCAAAAATATCTTTTTTCCGGGTAATTATTATTCGGTCAATTTAACAGGTATAACTCTTCAGCTCATTTTTGGAAAGTTACTGTTTGCTTTTTTGGCAATGAGAAATAACAACCACAAACTGACAAAGAAGCTTGCTGCAATACCAAACCAGTTGTGGACAGAACCGAAGTTCTCCATTTTTACAGCGATAAAACCGTTATAATTTAAATAGAAAATAATTACAGACGAGGCGTTATTTACAAAATGAACAAGCATGGCAAGCCACAGATTCCCGCTGACGGCGAAAATATAACCCAGTATAAGGCCTAAAACAAAGCGGGGCAGAAATCCAAAAAACTGCATATGGATAGCGCTGAAAATGATAGCGGTAAGGAAAATTCCCCAATGGATATTTTTAGTCCATTCGCCCAATAAGCGCTGAATAACACCCCTGAAAAACAACTCTTCCCCAATAGCTGGTATCAGTGCCATAATCAGCAGGTTAATTCCAAGCCCACCCATGGTTTTCACACTTAAAAATACCTGAGTAATAGTGTCAGCCTGCACCTCTTTGGCTTTCATCCATTGTTGCACACCAGCCATTGTTTCAGGTAACCTGACTTGTGCATTCAGGTCGGTTAGCCAGTTAATAAAGGGTAACAGTGAATAAACCAGGATCGTTCCCAATACAATATTGTACAATTTAGGCCAATGGTTAAGTTGAAGATAATCCCTGCTTTTTTTATTCACCATCCAGGCAAAAAATAGTGGGGGCAAAACAAACACACCAATTTGGTTAATAAATTGATAAACATATAAAAATGGCCGCGCTTGTCCCTCTTCCGGGTGCGAAAACAGTTGGCTTAGCGTAGCCGTGTCCACATGCAGCCATATTTTTCCGAGTAATAAGCCCAGCAGGCCAAAGGTCAGCGACGACAGGATAACCATCAGTATAAACCATAAAAATCTGACACCGGGCGAAGTGTGGGAAAGTAAGGCAGTACGTTTCATAAGCATACAAATGTTGAATGCGCAAATTTAATATTTTTGCAGGCGCTTACTAAATCCGGCAATGGAATTAAATAAGAGAGCAAAAAGGACAACTGGCAGCTCAGGGATTCAATTTATAACTAAAGAAAGATGCTTTTGTGGTAACTATAGGAAACATAAATCTGGGTGAATTCCCGCTTTTGCTAGCTCCCATGGAGGATGTTACTGATCCGCCATTCCGCTATGTTTGTAAAATGTTTGGTGCCGACATGATGTACACTGAATTTATATCTTCGGAGGGGTTGATTCGCGATGCCGGTAAAAGTGTGAAAAAGCTGGATTTTGAAGAGTCTGAGCGTCCTGTAGGAATTCAAATTTTTGGCCATGATATCAAGTCGATGGTGCAGGCGGCCCTCTATGCGGAACGGGTAAACCCTGATTTAATAGACATTAATTACGGTTGTCCGGTTAAAAAGGTAGTTTCCAAAGGGGCCGGTTCGGGTATTATGAATGATATCCCAAAGATGGTAGCCATGACCAAAGCAGTGGTAGAGGCAGTAAATCTACCGGTAACGGTGAAGACACGGTTGGGTTACGACGAGGAACACAAAGAAATTGTGGAAATAGCCGAACGCTTACAGGATGTGGGCATCATGGCCATTAGTATTCACGGACGTACACGTACCACTCGTTCGAGTGTGCCGGCTGACTGGACCCTAATTGGAGAGGTGAAAAACAATCCCCGCATGCACATACCTGTTTTCGGAAACGGAGATGTCAACGATCCGGTTTCAGCCAAATATTTTAAAGATAATTATGGTGTTGATGGACTAATGGTTGGGCGTGCTGCTTATGGAAACCCTTGGATTTTCAGGGATATCAGGCATTACCTGGATACAGAAACGCTTTATCCGACTCCTGATATTTTTGAGCGCGTACGAATCAGCCAGATACATCTTGAGCGCTCGGTGGCATGGAAAGGCGAACGCCGCGGGGTTCTCGAAATCAGGAAGCATTGGTCAGCATACTTTAAAGGAATGCCACACTTTAAACCTTTTCGTATGCGCCTGATGCAAACCGAATCAGTTGATGAAGTAAAGCAGATACTAAACGAAGTAGCAGCTTTTTATAACGAAAGTTCTTGAAAAAACAGCACTCTAACCAAACTTCAAACCTTGTTTTAAAAGCCCATTTTCATCAAAAATATCCCTGATACGTTCAGGTTCTGCCAGAAGATACGTTCTTAAACCGACTTTGCGTGCGCCTTCGAGATTTTCTTCACGATCATCAACAAAAAGGGTGTGAGCAGGATTTAAATGTTCCTGATAGATTACGAAAGAATAGACATCCGGATCCGGTTTGCACATGTGTAAGTCGAAAGAAAAATAGGATTTATTAAACAATTCATCAAATTCGCGATAGCCAAACCGAAGTTGTAAATCGCGCACGTACAAATCGTAATGAATTTCGTTGGAGTTGCTCAGCAAAAAGATAGGATAATTTTTTTTTACTTTTTCAATGACTTCAATGCGCTCGCGGGGAATGTCAAATAGCAGGGCATTCCAGGCATCATCAACTTGCTGGTCGGTCAATTCCAATTGCAAATAATCGCGTAATTTATCCCTGAAAATTTCAGGAGTATAAATTCCCCTTTCAAATTTTCGGATAACATTGAGGTAAAAGTCTTTACTGTTTAATTTTTCTTTGGAGTGATATCCAAGTTTTACTAACTCGTTGATAGTAAGCTGCGGATCGATATCCAGAATTACACCTCCGAAATCAAAAATGATATTTTCTATGGCCATGATTAAAAGGTTTATTGACAAATATACGTTTTTACTACTTTTTTCGCATACTTGTTAAAATGGCTAAATATTATTTTGATGTGCCGGAATAAATCCCGAAGGGGTTTTTGATAAAGTTAATCACCTTCATCAGCGCATCAAAATAAGAATTAGTTGTTTATATCGTGTCATTTGAAAAAAGATAAACGGAATAAAATCATGTGCTTAATGAGCAATAAAGCCAACCGGGTACTTGCTTTTAAAAGGGCACTGATTGTCGGAATTATTTTAAACTTGATTAATCATCAGATTTGCTTTCGCAGATGAATCCGTCGAAGATTCATGTGTCGCTCATGATCTTGACTTTTCTTATCACTTTCTGTGTTTCGCTCTACTCGTCGGTGGCGGCAGGTATGAAAAAATAAAGGAAGGATTTCTCCTCTTCATTCGTATGTATTGTGGTTTATTATTTACCGCTAGCTTGGTTCGTTAAGATTTCCGTTTAGTTCGCTAAAAAGATTTTCTTGCGTTCAGTGATGATAATTTTATCCTCTTTTCTGTAAGGTTTTTGATTTTTATCGCTCTAATTCAATACAAAAAACAAAATCGAAATGAACAGAATATTAATTTTAATAATCCTGATTTTTATGATGAGCACAACAAAAGGTCAAACCAACAAAAGTGTAAAAGATGCCAAGGGATTGCCGGTGGGAATTCAGGCACCCATGTTTAAAGCAATTGATGCCGACAGCACAACCTTTTACCTTAAAGATGCATTGAAAGATGGGCCTGTAGTCGCTATCTTTTACCGCGGAGCGTGGTGTCCGGTGTGCAACAAACATTTGAGCACCTTGCAAGATAGCCTCCTTTTGATTGAAGCCGAAGGTGCCAGGGTAATAGCCATATCTCCCGAAAAACCAGACTATCTAAAGAAAATGGTAAAGAAAACCAAAGCTAAGTTTACCCTGCTTTACGACGAAGATTATAAAATTGCAAACGCTTTTGATGTAACTTTTAAGCCAAGCAGGCCACAACTTTTTACTTACAATGTAATTTTAGGGGCCGACCTTAAAAACAGACATTCCGATCGATCGCAACGACTTCCCATTCCCGCAACATTTATTATCGACCAAAATGGAATCGTTATATGGAGACAGTTCGATCCTGATTATCACAACCGTTCAACGGTTAAAGATATTATTGAAGCATTAAAAAAATCAAAAAACAAATAGACCTGAGCAGGAAAACTCCAAGTTAATTATGTCAGGTTTTAACATTTTCTCTACAGTTAGTTTAAAATAATCATTAAATCAATTTACAATTAAAAATATCTAATGAGAATAGATACTTGTGAGTTATTTTTTTTGACCAAAAAAAAGATATTATTATGATAGAACCAACCAACTATATTCCAAATATCCCTGAAACGGATAAAATGCGCGTAGTCATTGTAGGTGCCGGTTTTGCGGGACTAAAGCTGTTAGGCAAAATAGGATGTGACGGCTTTCAGATTGTACTATTAGACCGGAATAACTTTCATCAGTTTCAGCCGTTACTATATCAGGTTGCTACTTCAGGATTAGAACCTACTGCTATCTCTTTTCCCATTCGTAAAATTCTGCAAAATGAAAAAGACATTCACTTTCGCGTAGCTGAATTGACTGAGATACAATCAGATAAAAATGAGATTTCAACATCAATCGGAAAACTAAAATATGATTTTCTAATTCTATCAATAGGGGCAAATACAAACTTTTTCGGACAGCATAACATCGAAAAATATGCCTACTCCATGAAAACAGCTTCCGATGCTATTCTTATCCGTAACACCATGTTGGAAAATTTTGAATTGGCACTGCTGGATACTGAACCTGAAGAGATAGGTAAATATCTTAATGTTGTGTTGGTTGGTGGTGGTCCCACCGGAGTGGAATTAGCCGGTGCTCTCGCAGAAATGAAGAGATTTATCTTTCCCAAAGACTATCCCGAATTGGACATATCAAAGATGAGGATTATTCTCTATGAAGCTTCGGACAAGTTACTGGCTTCAATGACGGGCAAGGCTTCCCAAAAATCAAAACAATATCTTGAAAAATTGGGCGTAGAAGTTTACGTTGGTACACGTGTTTTGGACTACAATGGCACACTGCTTGAAACTTCTGACGGCGAAAGTGTTCCGTCAAAAACTGTTATCTGGGCTGCAGGAGTACAGGCTAATCCTGTTGCGGGTCTTAAAAAGGAGGTCTTCGGTAGAGGAAAACGTATTTTGGTTGACCAATTTAATTGTATAAGCGGCTATGAAAATATTTTTGCCATCGGCGATTTGAGCCTTATGGAGACAAAAAACAATCCTAACGGTTACCCGCAAGTGGCACAAGTAGCCATTCAACAAGCAAAGCAGTTGGCCGACAATATACACCGGCTAAAGGCAGGTACCCCTTTAAAGCCGTTTCAATACAAAAACAAGGGAGCTATGGCTACCATTGGGCGCAACCTTGCCGTTGCCGACTTGCCGTACGCCAAACTAAGTGGATTTATAGCATGGGTAATGTGGTCGTTCGTGCACCTTTTTACCATAATGGGAGTTAAAAACCGACTCTTTATCTTCCTCAATTGGTCGTGGGGCTATTTTACTTATGATCAATCATTGCGTGTACTCATCCGGCCTAAAGCACCACACCCTAAAATCAAATAAATGTTATTACATATACTTATTAAAGAATAAAATGTATTTTTAAAAATTGAAATAATTACATATAAATATAAAAACGAACGTATGAACGGAAAGATCAAAGATTTTACAACTGAAGAGATGCTTGTTTTAAGTAAGAGCAACGATAATATCATTGTAGATGCGCGGCAAGTTGATGCTTACAACGGATGGAAATTACAAAACGAAAAAAGGGGTGGCCACATTCAGGGTGCAAAAAGTTTACCTTTCAAATGGACAAAATATATGGACTGGATTGAGATTGTTCGATCAAAAGGAATTGTTCCATCAAAGCAAATTATTATATACAGCTATACTGATGAAGAGAGCGACAAACTCGCCAACATATTTATTAGCGCAGGGTTTCCTAAGGTAGGTGTATATTATCATTTTAAGGATGAATGGGCAACCAATCCCAACTTACCTATGGACAAAATGGCAAGATATAAAAATCTTGTTTCTCCACAGTGGGTAAAAACCCTTGTTGACGGTGGCGTTCCGCCAAAACATAATGGAAACAGAACAGTAATAGTTCATTCCCATTACCGCAATCGTGAAGCATATCTTACAGGACATATTCCCAGTGCTATTGATATGGATACGCTGGCTTTGGAGGCTCCCGAAACATGGAACAGGCGCTCGCCGGATGAATTGAAAAAGGCACTGGAGCAGCATGGAATTACAGCAGACACTACCGTAGTTTTGTATGGAAAATACATGGCGCCCGATAATGATGATGATTTTCCCGGCAGTGCTGCCGGGCATATTGGTGCCATCCGTAATGCGTTTATCATGCTTTATGCCGGAGTAAAAGATGTGAGGGTACTCAATGGCGGATTTCAATCCTGGCTAGACGCAGGTTATGAGGCGAGTACAGAAGATGTGCCGAAGCAGCCCGTACCCGACTTTGGAGTAACCATACCCCAGCAGCCTGAACTAGCCGTGGATATTCCCGAAGCCAAACAAATGCTGGCCTCCAAAGATGCCGAGCTGGTGTGTGTTCGTAGTTGGCCTGAGTACATTGGAGAGGTGAGCGGATACAATTACATCGAAAAAAAAGGACGTATTCCGGGAGCTGTTTTTGGGAATTGCGGAACCGATGCTTATCACATGGAAAACTATCGTAATGCTGATCATACCACCCGCGAATACCACGAGATTGCCGACAACTGGAAAAGTGCAGGGATTACCCCTGACAAACACCTTGCTTTTTATTGTGGCACCGGATGGCGCGGCAGCGAAGCCTTTTTTAATGCCTGGCTCATGGGCTGGCCGAGGGTTTCGGTTTTTGACGGCGGTTGGTTCGAATGGAGTAACGATCCCAATAATCCGTATGAAACGGGAATCCCGCAAAATAAAAAAATCATGATAAAACAATCAATATTGTAATCGCATTATGAAAGATTTTAAACAGCAGGAACATGTGGACGTGATGTCAATGACAGGTTTTGCCGAAGACGTGCTGAAGGGACTGTCTGCCAAACCCAAATATTTATTATCCAAATATTTTTATGATGATGAAGGAAGCAGGATATTTCAACAGATCATGCAAATGCCCGAATACTATCTTACGGACTGTGAAATGGAGATCTTTAAAACCCAAAAACAGGATATTTTTGCCTCCTTTTCCAATGATGGCAGGCCTTTCGATTTGATTGAACTGGGTGCCGGCGATGGCCTTAAAACAATTGTGCTTTTGGAACATTTTCTTACACAACAAGCTACGTTTGAATATTTACCCATCGATATTTCCGAAGAAGCCTTGAGAAATCTGACCGCTTCGATAAAAACCAAACTTCCTTCGCTAAGCATCAAAGGCATGGCAGGCGACTATTTTCAAATGATGGAAACCATCAACCAATATGATCATCACAAAAAAATCCTCCTTTTCCTCGGTTCAAACATTGGAAATTTCAATGAGGATGAGGCCAATGATTTCTTACAGAAGCTTCGTTCGGTAATGCAAAAAAACGACCTGCTGTTTATTGGATTTGATATGAAAAAAGATTCGGAAATAATTTTAAAAGCTTACAACGATTCGCACGGTTATACAGCACAATTTAACCTGAATCTGCTGTTACGGATAAACCGGGAGTTGGGGACAGATTTTCGCCCGGACTATTTCAGGCACAAAGAAATATACAATGCACAAACCGGTACAGCCAAAAGTTACCTTTTCAGCCTTGAGAAACAGGCGGTAATTTTTCCTGAGTTTAACGAATCTCTTTTTTTTGAAAAAGGAGAACCCGTCTTCATGGAAATGTCGCAAAAGTATGATGCTGAAATGATTAATACACTTGCAGAACAAGCAGGATTTAAAGTGGTCAGAAACTTTCATGATTCCCGGCAATATTATGTTAATTCTTTGTGGAAGCTCATTAAATAATGATGTGATTTGTAAGGATGGATTTAAAATCAAGGTTTCATTTAATGT
The DNA here is from genome assembly GCA_913055825.1 of uncultured Bacteroidota bacterium. Taxonomy (GTDB): domain Bacteria; phylum Bacteroidota; class Bacteroidia; order Bacteroidales; family F082; genus Sulfidibacterium. The sequence goes on along the minus strand of CAJXKB010000021.1, from coordinate 27,163 downwards.
AAGGATTTCAGTATCTTACGACCAATTTAACAAGACAGAACCCGAATTTGTTCTTATATTGTGCTTCGGAAGCTTTCTGCGGGGTAATTTATCACAAAACTTAAAAAATGAAAAAAAACGAAAACAACTGGAAACTTCAAACTTTGCCATTTGGCGATGAAATGAAAAATGCCCTGCAACAGCAACATCATGCAGCACAATATCTTGCGCTGGCGGGCCGGCATCTCATTCCCCAACAACCCGACGACAGCAATACCAATATGGAATTCATCCCGGAAACCGGAATGCTCGTTGGCAATTCCCTTTCCAACGGGATGAAAATTGGTTTACAACTCTCTAATTTAAAACTTGTAATTCTTGATGCAACAAACCGAAGCCTGAAAACCATTTCCCTGAACGGGAAAACCAAAAAACAAGGCTTTGTTGAATTAAAAAGGAACCTTTCCGCCCTCGGAATCGACACCACCTCATTTACCGATCAGCTACATTACGAAATTCCACGTAATGCCCTGGACGAAGGTGCTGTTTTTTCAGTGAAACATGAAAAATTCTTTATTGAAAATATGATTTACAGGAACAATGCCCAAGGATTACTAACGGAAATAGCATTGGAAATTAAAAACGCCTCAGCGGTAAAAATATGGCCTCACCATTTTGACACCGGCTCTTTTGTGAGCTTCTCGAAAAACGAAAAAGGAGAAGTTTCACAAACCATTGGCCTTGGCCTTGCCATCCCCGACAGCATGGTAAGCGTACCCTATTTTTACCTTAGCTTCTGGTCGGAAAAGCAAAAGAAAGACCCTGTTGATTTTCCCTCTTTGGAAGCCGGAAAATGGATGATGCCCGTGTGGAATGGCGCCATATTAGATGTTTCGGAAATAGTGAAAGCAAGCCCGGCAAACGAACAATATCAAATGGTAAAATCTTTTTTTATTTCAGGTATGAATACTGTCACAAGCTATTTAAGAAATAATTGAAATGAAACCCCTTATAAAATACAAAATCTAAATAAATGAAAAAACTCGAACTCTGTAAGTTTTCCGACCTAAAGGAAAAAAAACCACAATACGCTTTGGTTGAAAATATTGATTTGGTCATTATTCGTTATGGCAATGAAGTTTCCGTTTTGTATGGCCGATGCCATCACCGTGGTGCCCTGCTTGCCGACGGCTATGTGGAAGGCAGTAATTTAATTTGTGGTGTCCATGGATGGGATTACCGCTACGACACAGGTGTTTCGGAATACAACAACAAGGAAGTCCTTGAAAAATTTACCACTTTCGTGGAAGATAATATTGTATATGTTGATGCTGATGAAATAAGGGCTTTTGGCGAAGCAAACCCACAGCCATTTAAACGGGATGCTTATCTGGGTGAATATGCCGACACCCATCCCGAAGATACGGAACCTTATACCGGTTACATCAACGAGCTGGCCAAAAACGGGCTGAAAAATATTGGTCATCATGGTTTTACCGAAGCTATGGGCGTCGACAGAAATACGCTTCCCAAGTGGGAAGAAATACAGTTTTTACCGGCACAACTTGCCCGTCGGCCTTTGATGGATGAAGAGAATGTAAATACTAAAGTGGTTATCGGGAAGAAAGCCAAAAAACCGCTTGTACTGGATATCCCTTTGTTTGTTTCGGATATGAGTTTCGGTGCACTTTCGCGCGAAGCAAAAATTTCGCTCGCCAAAGGGGCCGAGATGGCCGGAACAGGTATTGCCAGCGGCGAAGGAGGAATGCTACCCGAAGAACAGGCTGGTAATTCCAGATATTTTTATGAACTGGCTTCCGGAAAATTTGGTTTTTCGTGGGAAAAGGTAAAAAAGGCGCAGGCCTTCCATTTTAAAGGCGGGCAGGGAGCAAAAACCGGAACAGGGGGCCACCTTCCGGGAAATAAAGTGACCAAAGAAATTGCCGAAGTCCGTGGGCTGACACCAAGGCAGGATGCTATCAGCCCGGCTGCCTTTCCCGATTTAAAAACCACCCGGGATTTTGCCAATTTTGCCAACGAGGTCAGGCGACAAACCGGAGGAATCCCCATTGGCTTTAAAATAGCAGCTTCTCATATTGAAGATGATATCGATTTTGTCCTTGCAGTAGGGGTCGATTATATCATCCTTGACGGAAGAGGCGGCGGAACAGGAGCAGCACCGGCCATCCTGCGAAACAACATTAATGTACCTACTATTCCGGCTCTTGCACGGGCACGTCGCTACCTTGACAAAAAGGGGGCACAAGATATTACGCTCATCATTACCGGAGGCTTGCGCATTGCCGACGATTTTGCCAAAGCGCTCATGCTTGGCGCGGATGCTATTGCCGTTTCCAACTCGGCCTTGCAGGCCATTGGCTGTTTGGGAATGCGCGCCTGCCACACAAACAATTGCCCGGTAGGTGTAGCCACACAAAAAGAAAACCTTCGTCAACGCATCATTATCGAGCAGTCGGCCAAACAGCTTTATAACTTTTTTACGGCAACCAACAAACTGATAAAAGTGGTGGCCCGGGCCTGTGGATATGATGATATTGGTAAATTTAACAGTCACGATTTAAGTACTTTAAATTATGATATGCATAAACTTTCAGGCATTGCTTATGCCGGAATAAGCTAAGATAATCGAATGATGATAAGTGCATTCGCGGTAAAAAATAACGGATGAAAAAAATTTAAATAATGAAAAACCTGGTTTGGTACAAAGTCCTTAAGAATAAATCAGCACTTCCTGAAGGTCGGATTATGACCGTTTCGGCAGGCACAAAACAAATAGCTCTTTCGCATTTCGAGGGAAAATTTTGCGCCCTCGATAATCATTGCCCGCATCAGGGCGGGCCTTTGGGTGAAGGGAGTATTGAAAACGGAATTCTGCGTTGCCCGTGGCATGGCTGGGATTATCATCCCTGTACCGGCAAAGCCCCCGGTTTTGATGATGGTGTGGAACCTTATCCTGTTAAAGAAGAAAACGGAAATGTTTTCGTGGGAATTATGGAAGAGGAGCCCCATCAGGAAACTATTTCAGATGTAATGATGGAAACCATGGTCAATTGGGGAGTGGATACTGTTTTTGGTATCGTAGGTCACAGTAATTTGGGACTTGCCGAAGCAATGCGGCGACTGGAGGAGAAAGGAAAACTGCAATATTTTGGTGTACGACACGAAGGCGCGGCAGCTTTTGCAGCAAGTGGATATGCCAAACTCACCGGCAAACCGGCTGTCTGTTTTGGAATAGCCGGGCCCGGGGCAACCAATATGTTTACAGGCATGTGGGATGCCAAAGTCGATCGTGTTCCCCTGCTGGCGCTTACGGGGCAGGTCAACACCCAGGTTGTAGGTACCGGTGCTTTTCAGGAAGTGGATCTGGTGAAAGCCTTTCAGACTGTGGCCGAATACAACCATGCCGTACAGCAACACAGCCGGCATACCGAGCTGATGACCGGAGCTTTAAAACATGCCATCGTTAAACGCGATGTTTCCCATCTTACCTTTCCCGATGAAGTTCAGATTTTGCCCAAACCGGCGGATGAAACCCAGGATAATCCCGAAGGCCGAATAAGTCCGTTCACCATTTCTCCACCGAAAGAGATGCTGGACAAGGCCGTCGAAATGATTTCGAATGCCAGGCGTCCGGTGATTATTGTGGGGCATGGCGCCCGATATTCCATGGATGAAATCGTTAAGATGGCTGAAAAGATGCACAGTCCGGTGATCACTACTTTTAAAGGAAAGGGACTGATTCCCGATAATCATCCGTTGGCCTGCGGTGTGTTAGGACGTAGTGGCACGCCTGTTGCTTCCTGGTTTATGAACGAAAGCGATCTGCTGATTGTTTTCGGCGCTTCTTTCTCAAACCATACGGGCATCACCCCTAAAAAGCCTATCATTCAGGTGGATTTTGATCCCATGGCCTTGAGTAAATTTCACAAAGTGGATGTCGCCCTTTGGGGTGAAATTGGGGTAAGTTGTAAGCTGATGCGGGAGAAGCTACAGGGGAAAATAAAAACTCTGGACCAAAGCCGGGAAATTGCCGCCCGCCGAAAAATATGGAAAGCGGAAAAAGAGAACCGCCTGAAAGACGACCGGGGAAAAGGGATCAGTTCCATTGCCGTATTCGATGCCATGAACCGGATTACCCCCTACAATGCAGTGATTGCCGTTGATGTGGGAAACAACACTTACTCTTTCGGTCGCTATTTTGAATGTAAACACCAATCGATTTTAATGTCGGGGTATTTGGGCTCCATCGGCTTTGCCCTGCCGGCAGCTATGGGTGCCTGGGCTGCTGTAAAAAATACACGGCCGGTCTGGTCGCTTTCGGGCGATGGTGGTTTGGGACAATATCTCGCTGAAATAACCACCTTGGTAAAATACAACATGCCCATCAAACACATCCTGATCAACAATTCCGAATTGGGTAAAATATCAAAGGAGCAACGGGCATCCGAATATGAAGTGTGGAAAACAAGCCTGCACAATCCCAATTTTGCCGAATTTGCTAACAACTGCGGGGCACTGGGCATCAGGGTGGAGAAACGGGAATCACTGGAAGCTGCCATGTATAAGATTAGCGAACATAACGGCCCGGCATTGCTGGAGGTGATTTGCGATGTGAATTTAATCTGAAAAAGAAACAAAATAAATCTATCGCCTCGGTAGGGATGCTTGGTTTTGAAGATTCGATGCCCCGGTTTGTAGCACATATGGATACAGCGAGGTTGAACAAAATTGTGTATGGCATGCGGTTGATCACCAAAAATGGCCATTGGTTAAAAATACCTTTTGTTTTTAGTCTTGATTTAAAGCGTATCTTTGCAGCCATATATTTATTCCAATACAAACTCCCTGTATATTTTCATCGGGAGAAATAATTTAGAAATTAATGCAATTTGAAGATTTAAAGATTATAGCGCCTGTTTTGCAGGCGTTAAAAGAAAAACATTACACAAACCCCACTCCCATCCAGGAAAAATCAATTCCACTTATTCTTGAAAGAAATGACGTATTAGGCAGTGCCCAAACCGGGACAGGAAAAACAGCGGCTTTTGCCGTTCCTATTTTGCAGCACCTTTTAACTGACAGGCAGCAAAACAGCAAACAACGCAGAATTAAATCGCTTATTGTTACGCCAACACGAGAACTGGCTATTCAGATCGGGGAAAGTTTTACCGATTATGGTAAATATACCAAGCTTAAAAATACAGTAGTTTTTGGTGGTGTAAACCAAAATTCACAAACAAATATTCTTCGTAAAGGAGTTGATATTCTGGTGGCGACCCCCGGACGTCTGCTTGACTTAATGAATCAGGGATTTATCAGCTTAAAAGATGTTGAGTATTTTGTACTGGACGAAGCCGACCGCATGCTCGATATGGGTTTTATCAACGATATTAAAAAGATCATTACCAAACTGCCGGTCAAAAGGCAGTCGCTGTTTTTTTCGGCTACCATGCCCGATAACATTATAGCCCTTTCGCGGAAAATATTGAAAAATCCCGTAAAAGTAAGTGTGAGTCCGGTTTCCTCAACCGCCGATACCATCCAACAATATCTGTATTACACAAACCGGTCCACCAAGAATGATTTATTGATCCACATCCTTGAAAAAGAAAAGATTGGCCAGGCACTGCTGTTTTCAAGAACCAAACATGGGGCCGACAGGATCGTTCGTAACCTGAGGAAGAAAAAGATAGCGGCGGAAGCCATTCATGGAGATAAGTCGCAAAACCAAAGGCAAAAAGCCTTAAAACAGTTTAAAGATCACAAAATTAAGGTACTGGTAGCTACCGATATTGCTGCCCGTGGCATTGATATTGACAAGCTGAGGTATGTAATCAATTACGATATTCCAAATATTGCCGAAACCTATGTGCACCGTATTGGTCGCTCGGGAAGAGCCGGGGAGACCGGTGTTGCTATTTCCATTTGTGAACCGGAAGAGAATGCCTATATTAAAGATATTGAGAAACTGATTCGCCGGAAAATAGAATTAGCAGCTAACAATCCGTTTCCTCAAACTGATAAGCCCATGACTGAAAAAGAGAAAAAGGAGTGGGAAAAAGAAAAGCAACGAAGGAAACAAGCCTTCTTTGCTGCGCGTAAGCAAAAGGTAGCAAAGACAGGCTCGGGGAGATATTCGCGATAAAAATATTTTGATGGAGTGCTTGATATTTGGCATCGAATGCTTAAATTTGCAAACTTTTCCGGAAATCCGGAAACAGGGCCTATAGCTCAGTTGGTTAGAGCACCTGACTCATAATCAGGTGGTCCCAGGTTCAAGTCCTGGTGGGCCCACTAACTAATCAAACTGCAAGACTGGAGGAACTTCAGTCTTGTGGTTTTTCATTATGTTTTACTGCTATATCCTACATAGTAATTCACTTGACCGGTTTTATACCGGTATTACAATCCTGACCCCCGGAACTCGCTTGAAAAGACATCTCGAAAAGTATTACGGAAATACTAAATTTACTGCCAAAGCAGATGATTGGCATTTGTTCTTTTTCTTTGAGTGCAAGTCAGAAAAACAGGCTCGTAAAATTGAACAACACATTAAAAAAATGAAAAGCAAAAAGTATATTCAAAATTTGAAAAAGTATCCCCAAATGACAAAACGGATTCTGGAAAAATTCTCATAATCAGGTGATCCCAGGTTCACCCCGATAGCTATCGGGGGGTGGGCCCACTAACTAATCAAACTGCAAGACTGGAGGAACTTCAGTCTTGTGGTTTTTCATTATGTTTTACTGCTATATCCTACATAGTAATTCACTTGACCGGTTTTATACCGGGTAAACTATTCTGAATTCCGGAACGGTATCCGAGAAATATTACGATTCTAAACTCCGGGTACAACTCTATAGGAGAACTGCAAATACACTCTTCCTGTACTCATTTTTCTTTTAACTTTGCCGGAATTACGGAAAACAGTTTTGTATGAGCAATAATTTTAAAAGATACACCATTACATCAGCCTTGCCTTACGCCAATGGCCCCATCCACATCGGGCATTTAGCAGGGGTTTATGTGCCGGCAGATATTTACGCGCGTTATTTACGCTCCAAAAACCAGGATGTGTTATTTATTGGCGGCTCCGATGAGCACGGTGTTCCCATCACCATTAAAGCACGCAAAGAAGGAGTAAGTCCACAGGCCATTGTGGATCGTTATCACAACATTATAAAGAAATCTTTTGAAGAATTTGGCATTTCATTCGATGTCTATTCACGCACTTCAGCGCCTGTTCATCACGAAACAGCTTCGGCATTTTTTAAAAAGCTTTATGATGAAGGAAAATTTATCGAAAAAACCAGTCAACAGTTGTATGATGAAACAGCCCATGCCTTCCTGGCCGACCGCTATGTAACGGGCACCTGCCCTTATTGCGGATACGAAAAAGCCTATGGAGACCAGTGCGAAAGTTGTGGTACTTCGCTTAGCCCTACCGAACTGATTAATCCTAAATCGGCACTTAGCGGTGCTGTGCCTGTGCTTAAAGAAACCAAACACTGGTATTTACCATTAAATCAGTACGAAAGATGGTTGAAAGAATGGATTTTGGAAGGGCACAAAAACGACTGGAAAACAAACGTTTATGGCCAGGTAAAGTCGTGGATTGACCAGGGATTAAAACCACGGGCTGTAACACGCGACCTTGACTGGGGTGTAAAAGTACCAATAGATGGTGCCGAAGGCAAAGTATTGTATGTGTGGTTTGATGCCCCCATTGGCTACATTTCGGCCAGCAAAGAGTGGAGCCTGAAAACAGGCAAAGACTGGGAACCTTACTGGAAATCGGACAACACTAAGTTGGTTCACTTTATCGGAAAGGATAATATTGTTTTCCATTGCATCATCTTTCCGGTTATGCTTCATGCCGAAGGTTCGTACCTGGTACCCGACAATGTGCCGGCCAATGAATTTTTAAATCTTGAAAATGATAAAATATCCACTTCGCGCAACTGGGCGGTGTGGTTACACGAATATCTCGAAGACTTCCCCGGCAAGCAGGACGTGCTACGTTATGTACTCACCGCCAACGCTCCCGAAACCAAAGACAACGACTTTACGTGGAAAGATTTTCAGGCACGTAATAACAATGAGTTGCTGGCTATATTTGGCAATTTCGTTAACAGGACACTGGTATTAACCAAAAAATATTTTGACGGGAAAGTTCCTCAACGAAATGAACTGCACGAAATCGACCAAGCTACCTTGGAAAGCATGAAAGCTTTTCCTGAAAAAATTTCTTCCAGCATCGAACTTTACCGATTCCGCGAAGCTTTGTCGGAGCTGATGAATCTGGCCCGCCTCGGAAACAAATACCTGACGGATAACGAGCCCTGGAAAATTTTTAAAACCGATACGGCAAGAGTGGAAACCGTGCTGAATATTTCGTTGCAAATTGCAGCTAACCTCGCTGTTTTATCAGAACCTTTTCTGCCGTTCAGCGCTGCTAAACTGACAAACATGTTGAAAACCAATACTTTAAAATGGAACGATGCAGGCAGTGCCGATTTACTGCATGCCGGCCATCAACTGGGAAAACCGGAATTCTTGTTTGAGAAAATAGAAGATGCCGAAGTGGAAAAGCAGGTGCGAAAATTGTTGGACACCAAAAAAGCCAATGAAGCCAATGCACCGGCCAATCCGGCTAAAGATGAAATCGTTTACGATGATTTTGTAAAAATGGATATCCGGGTGGGGACTATTCTCGAAGCCGAAAAAGTACCTAAAACCAAAAAACTGCTCAAACTCAAAATTGATACGGGCATCGACCAACGTACGGTTGTTTCGGGCATTGCCGGGCATTATAAACCCGAAGAAATCATCGGGAAACAGGTAAGTGTGCTGGTGAACCTTGCCCCCCGTAAATTGCGTGGTATCGAATCGCAGGGAATGATCCTTATGGCTGAAGATAAAGACGGGACATTACGTTTCGTCTCTCCCACCGAAAAGGTAAGTAACGGTAGTGAGATAAAGTAAAAAGCCGAGACTGAAAATCTTAAATAACACCGGTTTGACTTATGGGATACAAACTCATCAATCTGCAAATGCCCACCATGTACCGCGAGGTGTATCTAAAAAGCCGCATTCGAAAAATGCTGGGGATTAATGAGTTTAGCTGGAGTATTGAAAATAAAGCCCTCGATGCCCGCAAAAAAAATCACATTCACTGGCAGATGCGGGTTTTGGTAAATTCGCCTGAACTTACAGGATCAGAACCCGAACCGAAACCTGAATTACACATCCCATACAAAACAAGAAAAGAAAAAGCTGTGGTTGTGGGAAGTGGCCCTGCCGGATTTTTTGCTGCTTTTGTATTACAAAAAGCAGGTTTTCAAACCACACTTATCGAACGCGGTTCGGAAGTGGACAGGCGCACAAAAGGCATTGAAACCTTCGAAAAAACCGGACGATTTAGTCCGCTGTCCAACTATGCTTTTGGCGAAGGCGGGGCCGGTACTTTTTCGGATGGAAAGCTTACTTCCCGTAGCAAACGCATTTCGCTGGAAAAGCGTTTTATCCTGCAAACTTATGTGGATGCCGGTGCACCGGAAGAAATCAAATACCTGACGCATCCCCATTTGGGAAGTGATAGGTTACGTGAGATTGTAAAAGTCCTGCGACATCAATTTCAGGAATTGGGAGGAACTGTACTTTTTGAGACGCTGGCGCAGGAGCTTAAAGTGAAACAGGGGCGTGTGCAGGAAATGATTACCGACAAAGGAGATATTGAGGCCGATGTTTTTGTTTTTGCCATTGGCCATTCCGCATTTGAAACGTACCGGATGCTCATGAAAAACGGGGTTTCTTTTCATACCAAAAATTTTGCTTTGGGCAGCCGGATGGAACATCCACAGACACTGATAAATAAGGCTCAGTGGGGCATACCGGAATTGCAAGGGGTGAAAGCAGCCGAATACCGTCTTACCTCGCAAACAGATAAGAACCATCCGGTTTATACTTTTTGCATGTGCCCCGGTGGCACAATCGTCCCTGCAACAGCCTATGAAAACCAAAATATCGTCAATGGCATGAGCCTGTACCAACGCGACGGGAAATTTGCCAACGCGGCTTGCGTGGCCGGATTGAACCTGAATGAGCTGCTGGGTCGTGAAATTTCCGCCATGGAAACCCTCGACTGGTTGGAACAATTGGAAAGTGGTTTTTATCAAAAAGCCGGAGGGTACGCCGTGCCATTTTGTGGCATTCAGGATTTTATTCAAAAACGCATCCCCACAAAACAGCCCGAAAGCAGCTATCCTATGGGGTTGCTGCCTGCCCCGTTGTGGGAATGGCTCCCCCAATCGGTGAGTAACGCCATGCGCAACGGACTAAAAGATTTCAGCCGGAAAATAAAAGGCTTTGAGAAAGGAAATATTATGGGACTCGAAAGTAAAACCTCGGCTGCCATTCAGGTCGACCGTGATGAAAAAGGCCTTTGTACCGGATTCGAAAATCTTTACATGACCGGTGAAGGAAGCGGTTATACCGGAGGGATTATTTCCAGTGCCGCCGACGGGGTAAAAACGGCCATGGGAATTGTTAAAAGCAGATGACCTTTGGTTTCGGTAGAAGCTGTAATTTCTTTTTGGGCGGGCCAACGCACCGGCTATCACGGGCTGTACGCTCATAGTCCTCGCGTCAAAGCGGTGTCAGCTAAGGCGTTTCCGGGGGCTTCCGCCGGTCGCCCCGTCTCCGCCAGCTTCCATACCGCTTTACCGCTGCGGGCTAACCGCTTCCATCCCTACCGCGGGGTTTATTGCTATCTCCTTTCAGGTCTCAGCCAGCGCGAGTCTGACGCGTAGCCGGTGCGTGGCGACTCGTGATAAAACTTCACTATACATCGAAATAAACAATAGATTGAAAACAAGACACGAGTCCCTTCGCTTTAGGCCTTGTCTTCGCTCTTCCGGATTTGTAATCCGGAAGCTTTTGGGGCTAAGGATTTGTAATCCTGTCTGCCCTTTCCATTCGGATTGCAAATCAGGAAGAGCGGTGAGTTGTTTAAAATTAAAAGTCAGTGGACCAAAGAAAAATGTTTAAAAAAAAGCTTTTATTATTAAGAAAAGATTCAGATATTTGCACCCCAATTTTAATTAAACATTAAACTTTAAAAATTAGACTGTTATGCCAGTTAAAATGAGATTACAACGACGTGGTAAAAAGGGAAGCCCCTTTTTTCATCTCGTTATTGCGGATGGTCGTGCACCCCGGGACGGAAAATTTATCGAAAAAATTGGTACTTATAACCCGACTACCAGCCCTGCAGAAATTAACCTTGACTTCGATTTAGCCCTTAGTTGGTTACAAAAAGGCGCCCAGCCTACTGATACCATGCGGGCGATTCTTTCTTACAAAGGTGTGCTTTATAAATATCACCTCCTTAAAGGAGTGAAAAAAGGTGCCCTGACCGAAGATCAAGCTGAAGAAAAATTCCAGACATGGTTAAAAGACAAAGAAGCCCGCATTGCTGCAAAAGCACAGGGAATCGTTGCTAAAAAGCAGGAAAATGAAGCAGCACGTCTCGAAGCAGAAACAAAAGTTCGTGAAGCCCGCGAAGCTGAATTTGCTAAAAAAAGAGCTGTTATCGAAGAAGCTGAAGCAAAAGCCGCTGCTGAGAAGGCTGCTGCAGAAAAAGCTGCCGCCACCCCTGCTGAAGAAACTGAAACTCCTGCTGCCGATGAAAAACAGGATAAAGAAGCTCCTGCTGCTGAAACCAAAGAAGAAGGAAAAGAATAAACTTTCTTTTTTAAATAAAATAATGAAGCCCGTTTATTCGGGCTTTTTTTATAGCATTTCGTGAAAACGGCTGCGGTATGTAGAAAAATATTTACCTTACATTTGCTTTTAAAATTTGGGAAAATGAAACATTCGGAACAAACGAAAGATCCTTTTAAAGATTATTTTTATCTCGGAAAAATCACTAAATCCCATGGCTACGATGGTAAGCTGGTTGCCTTTTTGGATGTGGATAATCCGGAGAATTATCGCGAACTGGAAATGATATTTATAAATGTAAATGGCCAATTGATTCCGTATTTTATTGAAGATAGTTCACTCAAAAATAATAAGCTGATTGTTAAATTTCAGGATGTTAATGATGCCGATACTTCCTCTTTACTAATCAACGATGAACTTTATCTGCCCCTTTCGAAATTGCCCAAGCTCAGCGGTAATAAATTTTATTTCCATGAAGTAATTGGATTTCAGTTGATTGATGAAAATTTTGGATCGATTGGCCCCATTGCCGATATTTTGGATTATCCAAATCAGGCTGTTATCCAGGTTTTTCATAATGGAAAAGAAGTTTTAATTCCGCTTTCACAGGATGTAATTCAGAAAGTTGACAGGAAGAATACAACAATGCATGTAAAAGCGCCCGAAGGCTTGTTGGATGTTTATCTGAATGATTGAAGATGAAGGCTCCCGATACACGTCCGTTTCATTTTAAACAGTTTAGCCTGTACCATCACAGGTCAACTATGAAAGTAGGTACTGATTCGGTTATCCTTGGCGTATGGACAGACCTGTGCGGGATAAAGGAGGCGTTGGATGTGGGAACAGGATGCGGGATTTTGCCCCTTTTGCTTGCTGCCCGGTCAAACCTGCATGTAGAGGCTGTTGAACTCGATCAGGAATCGTTTGAAGAAGCAAAGAATAATTTTCAAGCTTCTCCTTTTTCAAATCGTTTGACACCAATCCAGGCCGATTTCAACGAATTTGTAAAACAGCCGCCCAAAAAATATGATTTAGTCATAAGCAATCCGCCTTTTTTTATCAACGACCGTAAATCGGAAAAAGCCCAAAAAAGACAGGCCCGCCACACTGATTCACTTACCTACGAACAGCTGATCGACGGGACATGCCGGCTTTTAAATCCAAACGGGTGTCTGTCGGTGGTGTTGCCTTATCGTGAAGGGCAGCAGTTTATTCACCTTGCAGTAGAGAAGGGCCTTATACTGCAGGGGCAGATGCTGATCTTTCCAAAACCCTGCAAATCACCTAACCGGATGAATATTCAATTTGGTTTCAGGTCAAAGCCTGTAAAACCGGAAAAGTTTGTTATCAGAAATGAAGACGGAAGTTTTACTTCTCAATACATTTCTTTTCTTGAGGATTATTATGTGAGTATCTGACATCGGTTTGCAGCTATGGTACGTGCCGCATTATCACTACTATTTTTCTTGACTTCCACCATGTTCATAGTTACAATTATTTGTATTAATAAGTATTACCTGCGGCGTGCACTATGAGCCGCTGTTGTGGTGTCGTAGGTTTTATAAAATTGTTAGGCCTAATTTTTTGCCCAGTCCTTCTTCAAATATTTTAAAAAGTGTCGAAATTTGGATATCAATCTTCCCATTTTCGAGTCTGGAAATGTAACTCTTTTTAGTTCCAGTCCTTTTTGCTAAATCGTCCTGGGTCAATTGAGCTTCTTTTCTTGCTTCCTTAATCATTTCTCCTACAATAAATGCTTTTGATTTTGCTTCAAATTCATCCCTTTTTGGAGTCCCTAATTTTCCATACTTGATATCTAATAATTCATCAAATGTTGTGGCGTCTTTTATTGTTTTCATGATTTGTCTCCTTTTTTATTCTGAAAATATTCTTGTTTTAATTTTAATCCTTTTTCAATTTCTTTTTTTGGTGTTTTCTGTGTTTTCTTTTGAAAAGCATTAAATAGAATTACTATTCTGCCTTCATCAAAACAACAAAAGATTCTGAAAATGTCACTTCGATATTTTATTCTAATTTCATAAAGGCCATCAGTACTTTTAATGTGCTTCAGAAATTTTTCAGGAACGCTTTCGACAGTCCTGATTAGTTTAAATGCATATTCAATCTTCTCCTGAACTTTTATATTTTGGGCAATATAAAAGTCGATGAAATAATTTTTATAAAATATTATTTCTCTTGCCATGTGGCAAAGTTAACATACTTGTTAACAAATATCAAATTTATTTCAAATTTTTTTAATTGCACTTTAGGGCTTTGGCTAATTCCTATTTTGATGCGCTGATAATAGTTATTAACTTTGTCTTATTCCAGCACATCAAAATAATATTTAGCCAGGGCTTCCTCCTATGCACAACCTTAAGATAAAAGACAAAAGGGAGAAAGATAAAAGTCAAAATGATAAGGTTATTTCTTAATAAGCAGCCCACAATCGAATGACCGCTAAATGATTACCAAATAACGTCCGAAGGGCAAATAACAGCAAAGCTAAATCATTAGCTGTCAATTATCCAGGCGGTTATTCCACATCTTTCAGACTCAGGCTGATACGTTTCCGGGCTTTATCCACTTCCAGTATTTTTACAAAAACCTGTTGATTTACTGATAAATAGTTTGTGGGGTTTTGAACAAATTCATTGGCAATCTGACTTTTATGTACTAACCCGTTTTCTTTGATGCCCATATTTACAAAAGCTCCGAAATCAGTTACATTGGTGACCACCCCCGGCAGGCGCATGCCCGGTTTTAAATCATCAATACTGCGTATGGATTCATCAAACTGAAACAATTTGTACTGCTTACGCGGATCGCGACCCGGTTTTTCCAGCTCATCCAGAATATCATTCAAAGTAGGTAAACCAACAGTTTCATCTGTAAAATCCTCGAGGTGTATTTTCTTTCTCACTTCACTATTTCGTACCATCTGGTTTATTTTTAACCCCAGACTTTTAGCCATTTTGTCCACAACTAAATAATTTTCAGGATGTACTGCACTGGCATCCAATGGCTGATTACCATTTTTTATACGTAAAAAACCGGCAGCCTGCTGAAAGGCTTTTTCACCCAGCCCTTTTACCTTTTTCAATTCTTCACGACTTTTAAAATTGCCGTGTTCGTTACGGTATTCAACAATTTTGCCGGCCAAAACCGGCCCGATACCCGAAACATAAGTCAGCAATTCACGACTGGCCGTATTTATTTCGACACCTACGGCATTTACACAAAGTTCCACCACAGTTTGCAGGCTTTCTTTCAAAAGATTTTGATTTACATCATGCTGATACTGACCGACGCCCATTGATTTGGGATCGATTTTCACAATCTCGGCAAGCGGATCCTGCAGGCGCCGCCCGATGGAAACCGCTCCCCTTACCGTGATGTCGTATTCGGGAAATTCGTTGCGGGCAATTTTTGAAGCCGAATATACCGAAGCCCCATCCTCATTCACCATCACAGCAATCACTTCGCGGTCGAATTGCATGCGTTTGATGAGATTTTCAGTTTCGCGACCGGCTGTACCATTACCAATAGAAATGGCCTCAATCTGATAAGCACTCACCAGACTCTTCAGTTTTTTCATGGCAGCTTTGGCTTCTGATTGCGGCGGGTGGGGATAGATTGTTTCGTTGTGTAAAAGTTGTCCGTTTTTATCAAGACAAACAACTTTACAACCTGTCCGAAACCCCGGGTCAATTGCAAGCACTCTTTTCATCCCCAAAGGCGGTGCCATTAACAACTGGCGTAAATTTTCAGCAAACACTTTTACCGCTGCTTCATCGGCTTTTTGTTTAAGCTGTTGCCGAAACTCCGATTCAAGAGACGGGAACAGCAATCGTTTTACGGCATCATGAAGTGCCAGAGCCTTTTGCTGCGATGATTGGTTATCATTTCTGACAATCCGGTGAAGCAGAAAATTATAAGCTTCTTCCGGCGATGGCTGAATTTTTAATCGCAGAAAGCCTTCCTTTTCGGCACGAAACATGGCAAGAATCCGGTGTGAAGGCGCTTTATGGGCAATTTCTTCCCAATCGAACCACGATTTGTATTTTTCGCCTTCTGTTTCTTTACCTTTAATCACTTTTGAAACTAATCTGGCCTCACGTTGAAACCGTCGTCGCAGTTGCTCCCTGACCCATTCCGTTTCACTAATCCATTCTGCTGCAATATCACGGGCGCCGCTTAAAGCATCCTCAATGGTTTCAACTCCCTTCTGAACATCAATAAACCGGCCGGCAACCCCTTCAATATCATCAATTTTTTCCGACATCATCATTTTTGCCAGTGTTTCCAGCCCTTTACTTTTGGCAATGGTAGCCCTGGTTTTGCGTTTGGGGCGGTAGGGGAGGTACAAGTCCTCCAAACGGGCCATGTTGTAGGCAGAGTCAATTTTTTGCAACAAATCGCTGTCGGCGATATTCTGATCTTCCAGGCTTTTTAAAATGGCAGTTTTGCGTTTTTTCAGCTCGGTTTCCTGCTGAAATAATTTTAATAATTCAATCAACTGAATATCAGTGAGACCACCTGTTCGCTCTTTGCGGTAACGGGCGATGAATGGGATACTTGCCCCTTTGGCGTTCAGTGTCAGTGCGTTGTTAACCTGCCATTCGTCAACATGAAGCTGTTTTGCGATTTTTTTTGAAATAGCTGTATTCATTTTATGGCTGTAAATACAATATTATTTGAAATTTCCTTTGTTCGGGAGAAGTTTACGTTATCGAAATATTGCCTGAAAAGATCTTCAAACTGCCTTGTTCTTTGCTTATCGCGATGGCTGTATGCCATCCGGTTGAAAAAGACCTGGCCGCCATGCAAAAGTATCCGTTTAAGATTTTCAATAAATTCAGGAGTGTCGAATCTTTCAGGAATCCAATGGTCGATAAAAAGATCCACAACAATAAGATTATAAACAGGTTTGGCAGTTGTTACAAATTCAAAGGCATCCGCAATTTCAATATTTAGATTGCTAAAACTTTGTAAATCAAAGTATTTATTGGCCAGCTCGATGACTTCCGGATCTATTTCAACACCGGTAATATGAGCCTGACTTCCTGATTCGTTTTGGAGGATATCAGCCACACTTCCTGCTCCAAAGCCTAAAATCAGGACCTCATTCAGTTTTGAAACATCAAGTTTGGCGTCGCTAAACGCTTGCTGGAAAACGCGGTGCAAATTACCGTAAGAATAATTAACATGAGGCGCATCGAGTACCAGGTGGCCTTCGCGGCGGTTTATTTCCAGCGTTTGAAACCCTGTTTTTCGTTTTTCAACCGGAAAAAAAGCAGGCAGATATTTTTTAAGTAATTTAAGCATAGTGGTTATTTCCCTTTAAACTGAGGTTTTCTTTTTTCGAGAAATGCAAGCTTCCCTTCATGGAAATCACGACTTTCAAAAACGTCTTTTATTTTTGCTCGCATATTTTTGTCTTCCGTTAGTTGCTCTACTGTTTGGGTTGCCAGTTGATGTATCTGATTTTTAATTAATTGGATGGCCAACGGAGCATTATTTAAAATGCGTTGGGCCATATTCATGGTGAATCCTTCCAATTCTTCTTCATTTACAAGGTGATTCAAAATGCCCAGGCGTTCGGCACGTTGTGCATTCATTACATCGGCGGTAAAAAACAGTTCCATGGCAATATTGCTGCCCACCCTTTGCAAAACGCGGTTTACCTGATTAGGATTGTAGGGAGCACTTATTTTTGCCGGGGTAATGGCAAAAGAGGCCTTGGGAGAGCCAATAAGAATATCGCATGAAAAAATTAATTCGCAGCCGCCACCCCAAACACTCCCGTCAATCATGGCAATAACGACTCCCGGGAAACTTTCGATTCGTTTTAAAATCTTTTCCAGGGCATATTCGTAAGGCGTTTCATCAATTCCGGCTTCCGGCAACTGATCAATACGCAATCCGGCACACCATACTTTTGAACCCGGATGGCTACGCAAAATAACCACCCTTGTTTTTCTCTTTTCAAAATTATCAAAGGCAGCCACCATTTCATCGATCATCTCCAAATTCAGCGAGTTGCTTTTACGGATATTGTAAAGACTCATTTCAGCCAACCCATCTCTCTCTTCAATTTTTATAAACTTCATTTGTCACAATCGTTAGTTGAAACTATGTACTTTAAGTGCAAGACTTTAGTTTTTAAAAATATTATAAAACCTCTAAACTTCCAAACCTATGAACTTCTGATCCATGGTGGTTTGGTTTCTGCATCTGTTTTTGCAAATGTAAACCGAATTCCTTTCCACATAAAATTGCTTTGACTTATTCCTCTGCTTCGCCGGAATAATTGTATTTTTGACACTCAAATTTAAAATAGAAAAGCATGCGCAGGACGTTATTAATTTTAATGTTGGTTTTGGCGGGAATTCCGGTAATTTTTGCCCAGGGTTATCATTTGCGTGGAACTATTCCAGGGCTCAGGCAATCGGAGATTTATCTGATGCAGGACTTTGCCGTATCACAACAAATTATCGATACCTTAAAAACCGATCAATCCGGTTCGTTCGATGTGATTTTACCCGAAGATTTACCGGTGGGCATGTATCGTTTGATGACCAATAGCGGACTGATGTTTAATTTAATTTACAACAAAGAGGATATTGCGTTCCGGACTACCGGTTTTCAAACTGATGATCAAATTCAGATTATCTCCTCGGTTGAAAATATTCTTTATTATAAATATCTAAATACCAAACTAAATAATCAACAAAAAATCAATATTTTAAATCCGGTGCTGGATTATTATCCCGAAAATGACAGTTTTTATTCGGTGGTGAAATCGCAGGTGATGAATTTATATGCTCAAATTCAGGGCGTTTCAAATTGGGTAATCCAACAATACCCACATACAATGGCCGCTCATTTTATCCGGTTCGACCGCCCGCAAATCCCTAATTTTAACTTGAGACCCGGCGAACAACAGCAACAATTAAAGCAAAGTTATTTTAAAGGGATCGATTTTCAGGACACACTTTTGCTGCGTACCAGCCTGCTGACTTCAAAAATTGTGGGTTATCTGAGCCTGTATCAGGAAAAAGGGATGAGTAAAAAACAGGTGGAGCAGGCTTTTACGCAAGCCGTGGATACCCTTTTACAAAAAACGGTTATCAATGAGCAAATTTATGAATACACACTAAATTATCTGGTCAGGGGGTTCGATCAATTTGGGTTTGACAATTTGCTTCAGCATATCGCTTCTATTCAGCAACTGGGTCGCTTCCCCGACAACTCTTTAAAAAAACAGGCACTGGAGAATGAATTACACCTGATTCAACGACTCGCTGATGGTAATACCGCCCCTGATTTTACTGCCCGCGATCTACAGGGAAAAAGAATTCACCTGAGCAAAATAAAATCCGAAAAAACACTTCTGGTTTTTTGGGCCAGCTGGTGCCCGCATTGCACAGCTTCGCTTCCCAAACTGAAAAAATTTTATGACCCTAAGCATCCTGAAAAACTTCAAATTATTGCCATTTCGGTGGACGACAATAAACAAGATGTAGAGCAAGCCATTAAAAAAGAAGCTTATCCATGGATCAATATTGCTGAATTGAAAGGCTGGGATGGCCCCATTGCCGATGAATACGGGGTATCTGCAACGCCAACTTTTTTTCTGTTGGATAAGGACAAAAAAATTATTGCCAAACCGCGGAGTATTTCAGAAGTGGAAAAATTACTGAGTAAAGATTAAAAGTCCCCTTAAAAAAGTAGATGGAAAACAGCTTTTTTTACAAGCGAAGAGGGTTGTGTTTCCAACTTTGAATTTCCATACCTTTGCCGACTGATAAAAACAAATGAAAATACGTAATTCAGAATTAGTTAAAGGGACTGTAGCTATAGGCTTCTCTGCCATTTTATGGGGATTCGACGGGGTTGTGTTAACACCACGTTTGCAGGGACTTGATGTGGGCTATGTGGTGTTTATGTTGCATCTGATTCCTTTTCTCCTGATGAATATTTTCCTGTTTCGCGAATATGCCCAGTTAAAAAATTTCCTTCGTCAGGATTATGTTACTTTCGGCCTGATTGCTTTGTTCGGGGGCGGAATTGGGACTATGGCTATTGTAAAAGCGCTATTCCTCGTTAATTTTCAGGATCTTTCGGTGGTTGTGCTACTTCAAAAGCTACAACCTATTTTTGCCATCAGCCTGGCAGCTATTCTGTTAAAGGAAAAAATTAAAAAGGATTTTGCAATTTGGGCATCCTTGGCTATTGTGGCCAGCTATTTTCTGACTTTTGGATTTCATTTACCATCAATGCATAGCGACAAGAATACTGTTTATGCAGCATTGCTCGCTATTCTCGCTGCATTCTCATTTGGGAGCTCAACCGTATTTTCTAAAAAAATATTGATGAACTTCAACTTTGTAACCGCGACATTTTTTCGTTACGGGTTTACAACGGTTATTATGCTGTTTTATGTGGTTATTTTTGGCAAATACACCGAGATTGTCCATACCGATAATATGCATTGGCTGTTTTTTATACTTATTGGTCTTACAACGGGTTCAGGGGCTATATTTATCTATTACTACGGTTTGCGACGCGTAAAGGCAATTGTAGCCACAATTAGCGAGTTGTTGTTTCCCATCTCGGCCATACTTTTCGACTACCTTTTTAATGGTACCATACTTTCCCCTGTCCAATTAATCAGTGCTGCGATTATGGTTTTTGCTATAATTAAATTAAGTAGTTGAGGTGATGGCTGCTATTTTTTTATTACTTTTATATAAAATTTAAAACTGAAAAATTATGAGTGACGACATAAAACGAGTATATACCGGATCGGATGTGGAGGCCATGTACCTTGAAGACCTTCTTAAAAAAAACGGCATTGGAAGTATCCGTAGAAACAGGTTACAATCAAGTATTGATGCCGGATGGGCCAACGGTTCGCCTGAGGACAGTACACAACTTTATGTGGAAAGTTCAAATCTTGAAAGGGCTAATGAACTACTTGAAGAATATTTTAAGTCCCGGAAATAACCCCGGCTTCCTGACTATGCTGATTTTGCAAATGCCCTTGCTAGTTTAAGCCTTTTGCTATGGAAATAGCTTTGCTGAATTATTTTGTGTTTAACGGCGAAATACGTTCTACCTGCGATTTTAACCCTTATCCTTTAAAAAAAGGACTTGCTATTTACGAAGTACTTCGTGTTCAGGAGAGTATCCCGTTGTTTTTGGACGACCATATTCGCCGCTTTTATAACTCGGCACAATTTGAAAATATTACCATTCCTTTTGAGCCGGATTTGATTAGACAACGGTTAAAGGCTTTGTTGGAATACAACAAAATTTCAACGGGAAATATTAAATTTCTTTACCATAAAAGCCCGGATGGGGAAACCTGCTTTATGGCCTGGATGATGCCTTTTTATTATCCTTCGGGCCAACAGTATGCCGATGGGGTCAAAGCCGAAATTATGGAAGCTGAGCGTCCCCGTCCTAATGCAAAAAAAGCATTGTATGCCCTTCGCGAAAAAGCTGATGAGATTATTAAAAAGAAAAACTGTTTTGAAGTCGTTTACTGTAATTCAAGAGGATTGGTAACCGAAGGCAGCCGCTCAAATGTGTTTTTTGTTAAGGATGACGCGCTGGTTACCCCTGACGTCTCACTGGTGCTGCCCGGCGTAACCCGCCTGAAAGTTATGGAGCTGGCACTTGAAAATGGTATTCAGCTCAAACAACACCATATTAACAAAAATGAAATTGTAACTTTTGATGCCTGTTTTTTAACCGGTACATCCCCCAAAGTGCTTCCGGTAGCTCAACTTGAAGGGATAACTTACAATGTAAATCACCCAATGGTTCACAAACTTATGGAAGCCTACGATGCGTTGGCAGAAAATGATCTGAAACAGTTTGAATGGTAAGCCCTTCATAATTTTTTGTAACGCTTTGTGTTCCTTTGCAAGGGAAAGGAAACAAAAAAGGCTGCTCATTCCGGGCAGCCTTTTCTTCGATGTTTAAATTAGTCGTATTATCCAACTACTTCGCTCACCAGCTTGGCAGCTTCGCCTAACTGAATGGCTGAAAGTACTTTTAAGCCTGATTTGTCAATCAGCTCTTTACCTTCTTCGGCATTAGTCCCCTGTAAACGAACGATAATCGGTATATGTATTTCGCCAATATTTTTATAGGCATCCACAATTCCTTGTGCAACACGGTCGCAACGGACAATTCCACCAAAAATATTTACCAGTATGGCCTTAACATTGGGGTCTTTCAAAATAATACGGAAAGCCTGTTCAACACGTTTAGCATCGGCAGTGCCTCCAACATCAAGAAAATTAGCAGGATCGCCACCCGACATTTTAATCATGTCCATAGTGGCCATGGCCAGGCCTGCACCGTTCACCATACAACCAACATTGCCATCTAATTTCACAAAGTTCAAATCAAAACGGCTGGCTTCCACTTCTGTGGGGTCTTCTTCGGCCAGATCGCGCATGTGTGCGATATCTTTATGGCGGAAAAGCGAATTGTTATCCACAACCACTTTCGAGTCAGCAGCATACACTTTACCATCTGCAGCTTTAATTACCGGGTTAATTTCAAAAAGGCTGGCATCCGTACCTTCATAAGCCTTGTAAAGTGCTGAAACAAATTTCACCATTTCTTTAAAAGCCACGCCACTTAAACCCAGGTTAAAAGCAATGCGACGGGCCTGAAAACCCTGTAAACCCACTTTGGGGTCGATGGTTTCGGTATAAATTTGCTCGGGTGTTTCAGCGGCTACCGCCTCAATGTTCATCCCGCCGCGGGGTGAATACATCACCATGTTACGGCCTTCGGCACGGTTGAGCAAGATGCTCATGTAATATTCTTCAACATTCTCAGGGCCAGGGTAGTAAATATTTTGTTCGATTAATACTCTGCGAACCAGTTTGCCTTCTTTTTTGGTCTGAGGGGTCACTAAGTGCATGCCAATAATCTGGTCGGCATACATTTTAACTTCGTCCAGGCTTTTAGCAATTTTAACTCCGCCGCCTTTCCCGCGTCCGCCGGCATGTACCTGAGCTTTTACAGCCCATTTGTCCGAACCGGTCTGTTTCTGAATTTCTTTTGCGGCTTCAAAAGCCTCGTCGGGAGAAGAGGCCACAATGCCCACCGGTACGGAAACCCCGTAACCTTTCAAGATAGATTTTCCCTGATATTCGTGTAAGTTCATACAATTAATCTTTTATACAGTCGTTAATGAATGCCCAAAAGTAGGACTTTTATTTTTTGATGGAATCATTTATCATAAGAAAAATACTTCTGAATTCATATTTAGAACAGTTTTTAAATAGATGGTTTGAGATTTTGAAGGTTTGAAGTTTGGAGGTTTTGAGGTTTTATGTTTTGGGCGGCTGTGGTCCCGGCGCACAGTGCCCACGCAAACCACACCGGGCTTTCCGCTCATACTCCTCGCTCGTCCCTCGCTGCGGGGTATCCGCTGCAATCCCTGCCGCAAAAAAAATGAAAAATTGAATTCCCACATTAACCCATTATCACATTCCCACATTACCCCATTAGCACATTATCACATTACCCCATTAACCAACATTTTTTCATAGCTTTGCCATTTGTAAACAGTTGAAATAAAGACCGGCCCCAACCACCGGCGAAATAACAAAACATGGAACTGAACTTAAAGCGCCCAATGGCCTTTTTCGATATCGAAAGTACCGGGCTTAATGTGTCGAAAGACCGCATCATCGAGTTGTGCATCATTAAAGTAAATCCAAACGGTAGTACCGAAACCAAAACCTGGCTGCTGAACCCCGATTATCCTATTTCGGAAGAGGCGGAAAGTATTCATGGCATCAGCAAAGAAATGATTGCCGACAAGCCCACTTTTAAACAGGTGGCCAAAGACATTTATCGCTTTCTGAATAATTGTGATTTGGCAGGGTATAATTCCAACCGTTTTGATATTCCCATGCTCGTGGAAGAATTTCTCAGGGCCGGCATCGACTTTGAAGTGAAAAACCGCCGCTTCATCGATGTGCAGAATATTTTTATGAAAATGGAACCCCGTACACTTAAAGCCGCTTATCGTTTCTACCTGCAAAAAGAGTTGAAAAATGCCCATTCGGCCGAAGCCGATGTGATGGCCACTTATGAAGTGCTAAAAGCCCAACTCGACCGATACAAGGAGGCCAAAATCACCGACAAAGAAGGGAATGTAATCCAACCCGTGAAAAACGACATGGATGCATTGGCTGAATTTTCAAGCCATCACCGCAATGCCGATTTGGTTGGACAAATTATTTACAACAAAAAAGGGGAGGAGATGTTCAATTTTGGTAAACACAAAGGAAAAACCGTGGAAGAAGTCTTTCGCAAGGAGCCATCTTACTACGATTGGATGCAAAAAGCCGATTTTCCGCTTTACACCAAAAAGTTACTGACTCGCATTAAATTGCGTATGGCCGGAAAATGAAAATAATTTTAATAACCTCAACAAAATAGTAATCTCATGAAAATTATTTGTATTGGCCGTAATTATCGCGAACACGCCAAAGAACTGAATAACGCAGTGCCCGAAAAGCCTGTTTTTTTTATGAAACCCGATACGGCCCTTCTTCAAAAAAACAATCCGTTTTTTTATCCCGATTTCTCAAAAAATGTACAGTACGAAACGGAAATCGTACTCAAAATTAACCGCAACGGACGGCATATCGAAGAACAGTTTGCCCATAAATATTTTGATGAAATTGGAATTGGTATCGACTTCACTGCCCGCGACCTGCAGGCAGAACAAAAGAAAAAAGGCCTTCCTTGGGAAATCGCCAAAGCTTTTGACCAGTCGGCACCCGTGGGAAAATTCCTGCCGAAAAGTCAATTCGCTGATCTGAACAATATCAAATTTTCATTGAAAATAAACGGCGAAATCCGCCAGCAGGGTAATACCGAGGACATGATGTTTAGTTTCGACCGTATTATTTCTTATGTTTCTCAATTTGTCTCCCTGAAACCCGGCGACCTGATTTTTACAGGCACACCTGCCGGCGTGGGCCCCATTCAAATTAATGATCATTTTGAAGTCTTCATCGGAGAGGAAAAATTACTGGAATTTAATGTGAAGTAAATGAGAAAATCCCAAAGCTACATTCAACCGGAGCGGTTTATACAAACACCTTATATCCTCAAGGGTGTTTCGTAGCGAAAGCTTGATGACGATAGCTATCGGCAGCGTCAATATTGGGAAGCGCAGCGTGAGAATACATTCAAGACAATTTTCTTCGATGAGGAAAACGCTCCTGTAAGTTTACCCTCAGGAGGACGCTTAGATATTGAAAAGATGGGGTCCCGTATCGATTTTGGAGAAAAATCGCTTGTCTTATGCCGATGTTGAACTAAACCGGTGAGAGAGTTATACACCTTTATTTAGAGTCTGCTTTTAATGTGCCTTTGTTGGGAAGGTCTCCCTGTGTCGGTTCGTCATCGTTTTTATCCGTCCCGGAGTTCTTAGCATTTACACAACATTTACAACCTCAAATTATCAACATAAAAACCGGATTATTTGTTGATTATGAGTGTTTTTTGAAAAAATCAGCAGACTCTATTTAGCAATAATTTGAATACACCAAAGAATTAGAGCGATTAATAGATTTAAGTTGAAATCCCCGATTATTTATTTCCATTACCGGTTCCAAATAAAAGAAGCATTATCAGGAAACAATTTCGGCATTTTTATCCGGAAGATACTTTTCTTTTATATACTCCCCGGTTTCATTAAGTAACTTGTTGAGAAATTGTTTGTAATCTTCTTTTGTGGAAGATGCATTTACAATGAACCGGAAAAATACCGAGCCGTTTTGTGAAATGGCATAATTGGTAAAATAACTTCCGCTGCGCAAAAGTCTGTTACGGATTTCCAAATTGAGGTCGTTGAGGTTCATGTCGATTTTAGGATGTTTGATTCGGAAACAAACATTAAAATATTGAGGATCAGCTATTAATTCGAACCATGAGTTTTTCAAAATAAGCTTCTTTAAATACCTGGCCTTGGCATACAAGTCGTCAATCATATCGCTATATCCTTTGTCGCCATAAAACTTCCATGCAAGCCAAACTTTCAGTGCGTCAACATGCCTGCCGCACTGTAACGATTTCGGTCCTGTATCAAAAGTAGTATTTTCGGTAGAATGAAACAAATAGTTTCCCCCCTGCACAGAATTGCTTTTTAACATTAACCCTTCGTGTTTACATAAAAAGAAGGACGCATACAGCGGGACTCCCATCATTTTGTGGGCATCCCACGAAAACGAATCGGCCAGCTCTATTCCATTTAATAATTTTTTCTTTAAACTGTTGTTGTATAACAAAATAAAACCACCCCACGCACCGTCAACATGCATCCATAATTTGTATTTTTTTGCAATAGATGCGATTTCCCCGAAAGGGTCAAAAGCTCCGAAAACCGTTGTGCCTGCTGTGGCACCTACAAAAAATGGACGCTCTCCTTTTGAAATGGATTCCTTAATGGCATTTTCAAGCAACGTTGTGTTCATTTGTCCGTTTTTGTCGGATGGGATTTCAACTAATGCATTTGTGCCAATGCCGAGCACGTTTATCATCTTTTTAAAGGAATAGTGTGCCTGATCGGAAACAAAAGCTTTTAAAGGAATGTTACCAATACCCTGTTCTTTGGTTTCGGGGGCGGCTTGGTAACGGGCGCACATCAATGCCATTAAATTAGCATAACTTCCCCCGGGTACCATGATGCCGTCAGCAGCATTATCTTTTGTTTTAAAGCCAACTAAAGTATTCACTTTATCAATGAGCTCCTTCTCCATTAAGGTGGCTAAAGGTGCTGCCTCGTAAGTTGCCATGGTTGTGTTGGTGAGGGTAGAAATAATTTCTCCGATAAATGAGGGAAAGTTGAATGCTGAAAATAACTGGTTGTTGAAATTGCGATGTGTCGTACGAACACTGTATTTCAGATAAATATGCAATATTTTAATGAGCCAGTCATTGTCTTTCCCATTACTGTCTATTGAAAGATCAATCTTTTTTCTGAGTTCTTCCGGGCTCCTATAATTCAATACGGTTGTGCCGGTAGAAGTGTTTTTGTTGAGATATCTTCCAATAGTGCGAAAGATTCTTCTAAGTATCTTCTTATCAACCAGCTTTGTAATAGGTAATTGATTATTGAATAACATAACTGTATTTTTTGGGCTTCTTTTTAAAAAGCTAAAGATAAAGTATTTTATGATGTTTTTCTTCTTTTTCTAGGATAAAGTTTATGAAACAATTGAAAAAGTTTGTTAATAATCCTCAATATAGTGGAGGGATTGTTAATCTCCTCAAAAATTAAAACTATTGCATCTCAAAATGATTGCCGTGGATGGTTCAGGCAAGGATGGCAGCGGCAACCCGGAAGCACAAAAGCCTTGGCGGCAGGGGAGGGCATGGCGACCAA
>CAJXKB010000020.1 GCA_913055825.1 uncultured Bacteroidota bacterium | reverse complement strand
AATATTGACGCACTATTCAAGCTTTCGCTACGAAACACCCTTGCGGATATAAGGCTTGATTATAAGTTACTGACCCAAATAAGCCTTTAGTAAACGACTACGTGAGGTATGCCGAAGCCGGCGAATGGCTTTTTCTTTAATTTGACGTACCCTTTCGCGTGTCAAATCAAACTTAGCCCCGATTTCTTCCAGCGTAAGTCCATGGTTCATGCCGATACCATAATACAAGTTAATTACGTCACGTTCTTTTTCACTTAAAGTAGCCAATGAGCGTTGAATCTCTTTTCCCAGCGATTCGCGCATCAAATCATCATCTGTAGCAGGAGCATCAGTAGGGACCATAACATCAATTAATTTGGTGTCTTCATCCGAAATAAGCGGCGCATCCACCGAAACATACCTCGTAGTGATTTTCATGGCTGAGTCGATTTTTTGTTCCGATACCTCCATTTCTTTGGCAATTTCGGTAGATGAAGGTTTGCGTTCAAATTCCTGCTCCAGTTTGGATGTTACCTTTTTAATTTTATTGAGCGAACCTACCTGGTTAAGAGGGAGCCTCACAATACGCGATTGTTCGGCCAGTGCCTGTAAAATTGATTGCCTGATCCACCAAACGGCATACGAAATAAATTTAAATCCCCGGGTTTCGTCAAAACGGCGTGCTGCTTTGATTAGCCCGACATTACCTTCGTTAATTAGATCCGGCAGGCTAAGTCCTTGGTTTTGATATTGTTTAGCTACAGATACGACAAACCTGAGGTTTGCTTTGGTTAGTTTTTCAAGGGCTTCTTCGTCGCCTGCCCTGATACGGCGTGCCAACTGGACTTCATCTTCGGCTGTAATCAGGTCTTCCTTCCCAATTTCCTGAAGATATTTATCAAGTGAAGCTGTATTCCTATTGGTAATCGATTTTGTGATTTTAAGCTGTCTCATAATAGTGTGTTTAGTTCAATTTGCGATTTGTTTAAAAAGCGATGCAATTTATTTAAAATAATTCTAAACTGCAAATTTTTAGCGCATAAATTCAAAAGAAATTTTCATCCCGTTTTGATACATCCCGCTAATACTTACGATTTTACTCGTAGAAAGTTTCAATGCTTTGTCAAGTTCTTTTTCAGAGTTTACAGGTTGTCGATTTACTTCTGTAATGATAAATCCTTCCGAAATACCTCCGTTTTGTAACAATCCCTGACGCACTTGAACCACTTTTAATCCGTGATCGATATTCAGGTTTTGCAAATCGTCTGCTGATGCAGTTTGTAAACGGGCCCCCAATTGGTCGTTAAAAAATGCTGAGGCCGCTTTTATCAAACCGGTGGTTCCGTTTTTATTTTTCAGGGTAACCCGAAATATTTTCTCCTTATTATCTCTTATAACACCGACGCGTACAACGTTTCCGGGATTATATTGCCCGATGGTGCCCATGAGTGCCGACAAGCTTTGTATAGGCTTATCGTTAATAGAGGTGATGATGTCACCTTCTTTAATCCCGGCTTTTCTTGCCCCACCTCCTTCCGTCAGGCCGGCCACATATACGCCCTGTAGGTTGCGGAGGTTCATCTTTTTGGCAAAATCAGCATCAATATCACGAATTTGAACACCGAGATAAGCCCGCTGAATGGTGCCGTATTTCATCAAATCGTTAACTACTTTTCGTACCAGGTTAACAGGAATGGCAAAGGAATAGCCTTCATAAGCACCTGTTTGCGAAGCAATAGCGGCATTTATGCCAATCAGTTGCCCCTGTGTGTTTACCAAGGCACCCCCACTGTTGCCGGGATTTACGGCTGCATCGGTTTGAATAAACGATTCGATGGAAGAGGATTTGCCCAATATGTGAATATCGCGTGCTTTGGCACTGATAATACCTGCCGTAACGGTGGATGTCAGGTTAAAAGGATTTCCAACTGCCAATACCCACTGGCCCACTTTTACATTGTCTGAATTTCCGTAGGTAAGATAGGGGAGATTTTTGGCATCCACTTTTATTAAGGCAAGATCGGTGGAAGGTGAAGTGCCTATAATTTTTGCTTCCATTTCCCTTTTATCGTTAAAAGTAACGGTAATTTTATCTGCACCATTTACTACATGGTTGTTAGTAACGATATAGCCGTCAGGTGATATGATAACTCCTGACCCAAAGGCAATAAGTGCATTTCTTTGTTGAGGATAGCCATGTAAATAATCCCTCAGTGAGCCGAAAAAATCATCATACGAACGGGTTTTTATCCCAATTATGGTTTTTATGTGAACCACAGCATCCACCGATTTATGGGCTGCCTGAGTGAAATCGGTATTTTGGGGCGGCATAAAAGCGGTATGCACAATGGGTGTCTCCTGCCGGCTGACAGTTGCTCCCGAAAAATTATTATTATGTTCGCGGTTTTTGGTTAACAGAAATGAAACTGTTAGCACAAGTAATGTCCCTGCTATCGCTCCGGTAAAACTTTTCAATATTGTTTTCATACGATTTGCTTTTAATGTTTCTATTTGTTAAAAATATGCATTCTCAATTTTTGTAATATCTTTGAACTATTAACGCAAAACAGCTCTTTTAGTTTTATCAACATTGTTAATGTTTGTTAATCAACTGTTTTTGCTGTGAAGGGATTTGCAAAAATCAAACCAATTGAGAGAAAAACGTAATAATTTAACACTTTTTACAAATGAACCTTGAATTTCAAAAGTTTCAGGCCAACGGAAATGATTTTGTCATGGTATTGGATTTGCAGCATCAGGTCGAACTATCAGTTAAACAGATTTCCCGTATTTGTGACAGACATTTTGGCATTGGTGCCGATGGATTGATGCTGCTGCGTTCGTCGGCTGATTTTGATTTTGAGATGAACTTTTATAATTCAGACGGCTTGCCTGCTGAGATGTGTGGTAACGGCGGCCGTTGTATGGCAGCCATTGCATTTAACGAGGGTATTGCATCCGAAGAAATGATATTTAAAGCTTCGGATGGTATTCATAAAGCTGTGATAAATAGAGAAATAAAACCAAATCAAATTTTTGATGTTTCTTTAATGATGATTGATGTGGAAACCGTTGAAGTATATCCTGACGGATATTTTTTGAATACTGGAGTACCCCATTTTGTAAAATTTGTAGATGATATTGTAAGTTTTGATGTATTGGGTGAAGGAAGAAAAATTCGTGAAAGTATTCGATTTTCTCCTGCCGGGACCAACGTAAATTTTGTCAGCATGCACAATGGCCGGCTTGTTGTCAGGACGTATGAGCGGGGTGTCGAAAATGAAACCCTGTCGTGTGGTACGGGAGTAACAGCTTCATCTATTGCTACATTTTTAAAAACCGGAGTTCAATATTTACCTATCCACACCCACGGCGGTGATTTTAAAGTAAATTTTGAACCCAAAGGAGACAGTTTTACTAACATATGGCTGAGGGGACCTGCCGGGAAAGTTTTTGAAGGCGAAATGGTTGTGTAATATTTTATTTTCCAAATACAACGTGCATGCGATTGTCGATTTCATCCCACAAATTTTCTGCGTTTTTATACCTTTCGGTTTTCCGCCTCCGATGCTTTATAAAGAAAAATTGTTTCCGTGTTTTTTTGAAAAACTTTGCATAGTTCCAGGCAAAAGCCGCTGATGGCGGAAGGCTAATCAGGTACGAAATTACAAACCATGCATGTGGAAAAATCAGGTTTACAATGGCTGTTTGTAAAACATAAAACAAGGGAAAAAGCACAAGGCTGAAAACATATTTAAACGAGCTTCGAAATTGCGGGTCTTTTACTTTGCGGGAAGCGTACAGAGAGATAAAATAAGGAATAAAATGATTGAGATAACCATATGTAAAAAGCGGAAAGCCGGCAACTAATCCCAATATTTTTAACCCTAACATGAAAATTGAAGCAGGTTTTTGTGTCATTTCTTCATGCGAAAAGTGCATGATTTCAAGATTTTCCAGATAATCTTTTAACTGTTTGTCGAAAACAGGCATGGCACCGGGATGTCCGGTTTCATACTTTTTAAGCCGGTCAATCATTATTTTTTCAGCCTGAAACCGTTCGTAAAGCCGTTTTGGATTCAGCGATAGCCATTGGCAGGCTTGCTTTCCGTATATTTTCCGCAAGCCATGATATAAATCGTAATATGGGCTGTCTATTTCAATCATCAATGGCTTTATTTTTTCAGCCAGCTTTTCTTTGATGAGGTTATAAGCCACAGCGGGGTTAATTTTATGAGGCTCATAAAAATCGGAAGCATCCACCGGTTCACCAAAAATAACCAGCAAATCGCTGCGATAGCTTTCATAATGCGTATAGTTGATACCCACCGGAATAATTTTCATATCTAACTGATAGCCGGCAGCTTCTTCGGCTTGATACGCAATTCGGGCAAAACCCTTTTTCAAGCTTCGCAAACGCCTGAACCCGGCATGGTTTCCTTCAGGGAAAATGACAAATCCGTTTTTGTTGCGGATAATGTCCATGGTTTTGGCAAAAATTTCCTGATTCTTCTTTAATGAATCATAACCGTCACGGATCCGGTAAACCGGTAATATTTTAAAGAAATAAAGGAGTTTGGCAATAAACCTGTTTTGAAAAATATCGGAGCGTGCTAAAAAAACAAATTGATTACGAAACGACATTTCTATGGCCAATGCATCCATTAAGGCATTTTGATGGTTGGGAGTGAAAATGAGATGTTCGTGGATGGGTACTTTTTCACGGTTGATGTATTCAACTTTCCGGTAAAAAATCCAATTGTGCCAAAATTTGACCCAATGTTTTAACAGGACAAAAGCAGTTGAATGTTTTTCAATGTCCTTAATGCCCATTGGTGAAATTAATGAGGGATTTCAATCGAAATTTTATTTTTGGATTTGACCAAATAGTGGCCATCGTAAGGCCTGCAACGATATGCCAAATGCCCCACCAGGCAGCAATAATCGCCATACCACCCAATTCCAGTCCGGGTGGAAAAATTTTCGGGTTAAAAATCAACACCAGTGCCAGACCTGAATTTTGAATTCCGGTTTCAATGGAGATGGTTTTCCGATCGATCATAGGCCTTTTAAAAAGTTTTGCTAATCCGTATCCTGTCGTTAGGGCCAGTGTATTATGAACCAGTACAATTAAAAAAATATATTTGATAGCCAGCAGAAAATGATCAAAATTTTTCGCGAAAGCAATAACGACAATGGCAACAAAAGCCAAAATGGAGATTTGTTTAATCGTTTTTGTGATTTTTTTTGTGAATTCAGGCCATTTGTGGTTTACAAAAATTCCGAGGATTAAAGGTATCCCCAAAATAATAAAAACCGTTTGAAACATTTGCCAAAAATCGATGTCGAGCGGGCGCACCAACTTGCTGGCCGAAGAATGTTCCAAAATCCCGGTGTATAATTTACCCCATATCGAAAAATTAAGAGGGGTCATAAAAACGGCTGCCAGTGTTGCAATTGCCGTTAGGCTGACCGATAAAGCCACATTTCCTTTAGCAAGCGAAGAAATAAAATTAGAAATATTACCTCCGGGGCAGGCAGCTACCAAAATCATTCCCAGGCCGATGGTTGGCGAAATGTAATTTTTGAGCAAAACAACCAATAAAAAAGTAAAAAGGGGAAGCGCAAGAAATTGTGAAAGCACACCTACAATTACCGATTTGGGTTTATAAATAATTTCCTTAAAACCATTGAGTTTTATGTCGAGTGCAACACCAAACATCACAAAAGCCAAAGTCAGATTAAGTGTTGTTAAACTGGCCGGGCTGAAGTTTAGCCGTATATGATCGAGTGCTTCTAATGCATGCATATAATCAGATTTAACTTTTTATTTGTTGCATAGGTACGGAATTTTTCTTAATGTGCCGAAATTTCCTGTGTTCCCAGCAACTGGTCATACTCAGGCATGCGGTGGTGATAATAAAGATAAACCGTGTAACTGTGTGTGGTTTCCCAATGGTCTCCCTCAACTTTAGTAACATCACCTTTTTGCATCCCGTCAGGAACTACAACATACCAATATTCATAATATCCCTGCTTTAAAAACAGCTGCCCTTCATATTGACGGCTTTTATTATTATAGGTCATTTTTCCTTCGGTTTCAATATTCCATTGCGTTAGCGCCCCCATCAGATAAACAGAAGCCTGCTGAAATTTTGTGCTTTTTAATGAAAAATGAACCAGGGCATAATCGCCTTCCAACATTGGGTCCTGATCATTACGTGCTGTTATAAGTTCTTGTCCGCGAATGGTTTTGTAGGTTTCGTAAGGTTTCCCTTTCCGGGGATAATCAGTATGGAGTGTGACATTATAATAATTTTGACCCTGGACAATCCGGCTGATTGATTCCGACAAATAGCGATAAGTTTTCATGTCGAAAAAACGAGCTTCGTTTCCACCGTCGAATACAATCCCGTCAGGAAAATCAAAATAAAGTGTGTTTTGGTTTACCGATGTGGGATGGAGACCGGTTTTCATGTTGTCCCAACGTCCATCCTGACGGATATTTACTTTGAAACGTTGTTCGGGTTCATCTCCAAAAATATTTTGAGTATGGATTTGCAGGTCAATTTGCTGTTTTTTGTGTAAAAAATCAACATTTTTAGGCCGTGGTGAAACACGGGCACTGATGTTGGCTTGGGTTTCTGTTACGTAAAAGCGCCGTGTAATTATGGTCTGAGTCCCTGAACCATCATCAACATAAACTTTCAAAATATAATTTCCGGAAAGTTTGATACGCATCTCGTCGGTAGGGAAAACTAAATCGTAATGAATATAAGGTGTGATGGTATTAAACGAGAATTTGTAATTTTTTATATCACCTTCAAAATAGCCGTCAATATAATCGATGGGATCCAAATCGGAGGTTTTCCAATCAGAGGTACAGTGTACAAAAGTGTAATGAAAAAGATAATACTGATTGCTTAAATCGTCGAAAGACAACTCCAGTTTTTCGTTAGACCCCAACTCGATGACGGGTGCTTGCATCTGGTTGCCATTAGCATGCAACAAAACCGTGACGATATTTTCGTCATAAGTTTTGTCGGTATTGCTAATTTGCTGTGAAAAAACAGGATGGCACATCCATATAAACAGGCCGGCGAACAGGAATGAAATACGAATAATCTTCAAGACGAAATAAATTTAAGGATACAAACCTAATTAAAGTTTTTGATTTGTATCTTTTTAAAAAAAATTAGTATGTTTTCGATTTGACCAATCCCGGTTTGAAAAATGTAAAAATTTGATTGGCAGCAAAAAATAAGCTGTGAATAATAAGCAGATCATAAAATTTAGCAACAACTGTTTATTCGGGATTTTTTTTTAATTTTAAGTCTTGGTTGTAACTGTTAATTATTTAACTTGCGCCCGCAAATCTACATGAATTAAATTATATATGTCATCTGTTTATTCTATTAAAAAAGGCCTTGATATCAAGTTGTTAGGAGATGCCGAGAAAACCGTCGTTGACCTGAATTCCCGATTGTTTGCTGTGAAACCTGTCGATTTCATAGGCTGTTTTCCTAAAGTATTGGTACAAGAGGGTGCCGAAGTGAAAGCCGGAAGCCCTTTGTTTTTTGATAAATACCGCAACGATATTTATTATACCTCACCGGTTAGTGGAAAAATAGTCGAAATAAGGAGGGGGGCCAAGCGGAAATTGCTGGAAATTATCATTGAGACGGATGGAAAAAATGAGATGTTGGATTTCGGAATTTCTGATCTCTCAGGCATGAACCGGGAAGCCATTACGGAAAAAATGCTAAAAAGTGGAGTTTGGCCGGTTCTCAGGCAACGGCCGTACTCGGTGGTTGCCGATCCAAAAGACACTCCTAAATCCATTTTTATTCCGGCTTTCGACAGTTCGCCTTTGGCGCCTGATTTTGACTTAATGGTTCACGGCCATGGTGATGAATTTCAGGCCGGGCTGGATGTTTTGGCTAAACTAACTACCGGAAATATATTTTTAAATGTGCATGCACAAAAGACGGTTTCTAAGGTTTTTTTGAATGCTAAAAATGTGAAGATTAACAGTTTTCAGGGGCCTCACCCTTCGGGAAATGTTAGTGTACACATCAGCCGGCTCGATCCCATTAACAAAGGTGACATTGTTTGGTACGTTTATCCACAGGACGTGATGACAATCGGGCGGCTGTTTACCACAGGAAAATACGATACTACACGGCTGGTTGCCCTCACGGGTTCCGAAGTGCTAAAACCACGTTATTTTAAGACCCCTGCGGGTGCTTCTGTTAGTAATATGGTGAAAGACAATGTAAAAAAAGGCAAACTGCGGTTTATCAGCGGCAATGTACTCACAGGCGATAAAATTGAAAAAGATGGCTTTTTAGGTTTTTATCACCAACAAATTACGGTTATTCCCGAAGGTGATTATTTTGAGTTTTTGGGATGGGGCCTGCCCGGATTTGGTAAATGGAGCTTTTCGAGAAGCTTTCCCGCTTTTTTAAACCCGGATAAAAAGTACCGACTTGACACGAATGTTCATGGTGGTAAACGTGCCTTTGTAATGACCGGCGAATTCGAAAAGGTTTTCCCCTTCAACATTTATCCACTACAGCTTATTAAAGCGGTGTTGGTTCAGGATATTGACCTGATGGAGAATCTCGGAATTTACGAAATTGATGAAGAGGACTTTGCATTGTGCGAAGTGATAGATACTTCTAAAACGGAAATTCAGAAAATCATCAGGGATGGCCTGGATATGATGCGTAAGGAAATGAGTTAATAATCTGAAATTGAAAATATTTGCATGAAAGCGCTAAGAAATTTTATTGATAAACAAAAACCGCATTTTCTGCCCGGGGGAAGGTTTGAAAAACTTCAGTCAACATTTGAGGCATTCGAAACTTTCCTTTTTGTTCCAAATACGGTTACCAAAAGTGGTGCCCATATTCGAGATGCCATTGATATGAAACGGACTATGATTATTGTGGTGATTGCTTTGATTCCGGCCATGTTGTTTGGTATGTGGAATGTTGGCTATCAGCATTTTCTTTCTTATGGACAACATCCCGACGTTTTAACCAATTTCTTTTATGGTTTTTGGAAAGTCCTGCCCCTTATTATTGTGTCTTACGTGGTGGGACTGGGAATTGAGTTCATGTTTGCCCAAATCCGTCACGAAGAGGTAAATGAAGGATTTCTGGTTTCCGGAATTCTTATTCCCTTAATTGTTCCGCCCGATATTCCATTGTGGGAGCTGGCTCTTGCCGTAGCCTTTGCTGTTGTTTTTGGTAAAGAAGTTTTTGGGGGCACAGGGATGAATGTTTTTAACCCGGCATTAACCGCCAGGGCATTTTTGTTTTTTGCCTATCCCGGAAATATGTCCGGTGAAAAAGTGTGGATTGCCGATAAACTGGATACTTTCTCCGGTGCTACCCCGTTGGGAAAAGCGCTGGTTGGAAATTTCAGCAATTTCCCTTCGGTACACGATATGTTCTTCGGGTTTATACCCGGATCAGTTGGCGAAACATCAACCTTTCTTATTTTGATAGGCGGTTTAATATTGCTAATTACAGGTATTGCCAGCTGGCGAACCATGTTTTCCGTATTTGCGGGAGGATATGTTATGGGGCTTCTGTTTAATTTATGGGGTGCCAATGCTTACATGGGAATCCCGGCCTGGCAACATCTCATTATGGGGGGATTTGCTTTTGGCGCTGTATTTATGGCTACCGATCCGGTAACCTCGGCACAAACTAACAAGGGAAAGTATTATTATGGTTTCCTTATCGGGATAATGGCTGTGCTGATACGCGTTTTCAACCCGGCCTACCCCGAAGGCATGATGCTGGCTATTTTGCTGCTGAACGTTTTTGCTCCGCTAATTGACCATTATGTGGTAGAATCAAATATTAAAAAACGGCTGAAAAGGGCAAAACTTGCCCTCACTAACTAAGAAATAATAGAAGTATGTACACAAACGGATATATATTCAGATATGCAGGAATTCTGGTTATTATAGCAGCAGCGCTCCTTTCGTTGGCTGCCATGCTTTTGAAACCTTTCCAGGAACGTAACCGTGCCATCGACAAGATGCAGGGCATACTAGCTTCGGCTCAGGTACAAGAATGTACTGCCGATAATGCCATCCAATTATTTAATAAGTATATTGTTGAAGAACAGGTGATTGATCCCAAAGGCAACATTTTGAGCTCTTATACAAAATCGCCTAAAGAAGATGCACAGGCTTTCCTGATTGATTTGAAAAAAGAAAATTACAACAAAGCACATCACAAACCCTATAATCTGCCTTTGTATATTGCAAAAAAAGACGGACAAACCATTTATATTATTCCGATGCTCGGAACAGGGTTATGGGGGCCTATTTGGGGCAATATAGCCTTAAAATCAGATTTTAAAACTGTTTTGGGCGTTTTCTTTGATGATAAGTCAGAAACCCCGGGTTTGGGAGGTGAAATAGCAACTCCTAAATTTCAAAAACAATTTATAGGAAAAAAGATTTTTGATAACCGGGGAAATTTTACCTCCATAGAAGTGGTAAAGGGTGGAATTGTGAAACTTCCCGAAAATCAACGTATTCATGGTGTGGATGCCATTTCGGGAGGAACACTTACCAGCAAAGGGGTAGATGCCATGCTACGGAATACGATCAAGAGTTACTTACCTTATATTAAAAAACACAGATAAGATTTAAGATATGAGTACAGATAAAAAAGAACGGGAGCCCATGTTTTCGGCTAAGAACGTAAAGCTGCTTACTTCACCCTTAAACCTGAATAACCCTATTACCGTACAGGTACTCGGTATTTGTTCGGCACTCGCGGTAACTGCCAAACTAAAGCCGGCTATCGTGATGACCCTTTCGGTAATGATAGTTACCGGGGTGTCTAATTTTGTGGTGTCGCTCCTTCGTAATGGTATTCCGCCCCGTATCCGGATTATTGTTCAGTTGGTAGTTGTTGCCACCCTCGTTATCTTAGTTGACCAGCTGCTGAAAGCATTTCTTTTTGATGTTAGCAAACAATTATCGGTTTTTGTGGGTTTGATTATCACCAACTGTATCATCATGGGACGTCTTGAGGCTTTTGCCATGAGCAACAAACCCTGGCCGGCTTTCCTGGATGGTATTGGTAACGGGCTGGGATATGGATTAATACTAATTACTGTTGCCTTTTTCAGGGAGTTGTTCGGGTCGGGCACGTTATTCGATATCCAAATTGTACCGCAAAGTCTTTACAATATGGGTTACGTTAACAATGGGTTGATGATTTTACCGCCCATGGCCCTAATTACCGTTGGTGTTATTATTTGGGTACAACGATATTACAACCGATCATTAATTGAAAAATAGTCATCTAATAAATTGAAAAGATTATGCACGAGATATTTAACATATTTATAAAGTCAATTTTTGTTGACAATATGATATTTGCCTATTTCTTAGGCATGTGTTCATACCTTGCTGTTTCTAAAACGGTGGATACTTCCGTGGGACTTGGTGCGGCAGTGATATTTGTATTGGGAATTACGGTTCCCATCAATTATTTATTGAATGAATATATCTTAAAACCCGGGGCAATGGTTTGGCTTGATGCCCAATTTGCATCTGTTGACCTGAGTTTTTTAAGCTTTATAATTTTTATTGCCGTAATTGCCGCTATGGTTCAGTTGGTTGAGATGGTGGTAGAGAAATTTTCGCCTTCATTATATAGTTCATTGGGAATTTTTCTTCCATTGATTGCTGTAAACTGTGCTATTTTAGGGGGATCGTTATTTATGCAGGAACGCGATTATCAAACCCTCGGACAGGCTACAGCCTTTGGGTTGGGCTCCGGGGTGGGTTGGTTCCTCGCAATTGTGGCCATTGCAGCTATTCGCGAAAAAATACGATATTCCAATGTGCCTCCTGCCCTGCGTGGTATCGGTATTACTTTCATCCTAACAGGTCTCATGGGTATTGCTTTCATGAGCTTTCTTGGTATTAAACTGTAAATAAAATATTCGCAAAATGATTGTATTATCAATAGGCACCGGTACTGTTATTTTTCTAAGTATTATCGTATTTCTCACCATCATCATGCTTTTGGTGGTAATGTTGATTATTGCCCGAAAAAAGCTGATGCCCCAGGGAAAAGTTAAAATCCGTATCAACGAAGAAAAAGAGATTGAAACCAACCCGGGCTCTTCGTTGCTTTCGACACTGGCCAATGAAAAAATATTTCTCCCCTCTGCATGTGGTGGCGGTGGAACCTGTGGGATGTGCCGCTTACAGGTTGAATCGGGTGCCGGCAGCATTTTACCTACCGAAAAGGGATTTTTTACCCGTAAAGAACAACAAAACCACTGGCGTCTCGGCTGTCAGGTGAAAGTTCGCGAGGATATGGAAATAAAGGTACCGGCAGAAATTTTTGGTATTAAGAAATGGGAATGCGAAGTGGTTTCAAACCACAATGTGGCCACCTTTATCAAAGAATTTGTGGTTAAACTTCCTGAAGGTGAACATATGGATTTCCGCTCAGGTGGCTATATTCAGATTGACGTACCAAAAATTGAAGTTGATTTTAAAGATATGGATATTGAAGAGGAATATCGCAGTGACTGGGATCATTTCGGTATGTGGGATTTGAAAATGAAAAATCCGGAACCTGTTTTCAGGGCCTATTCAATGGCCAATCATCCTGCTGAAGGAAACATAATTATGCTAAATATACGTATTGCTACGCCCCCCTGGGATCGTAAGAAAAACGGTTTTGCAAATGTGAACCCGGGAATTTGTTCTTCTTATGTTTTTTCAAGAAAACCGGGTGATAAAGTTACTATATCCGGCCCTTACGGTGAGTTTTTCGTTAAAGACACCGACCACGAAATGATGTTTATCGGCGGGGGAGCCGGTATGGCTCCCATGCGCTCACACATTTTCGATCTGTTCAAAACCAAGCATACCAAACGAAAAACTACATTTTGGTATGGAGGCCGTTCGCTGAAAGAACTTTTCTATGTCGATCAGTTTGAGAAAATCCAATCTGAAAATGATAATTTTCGATTTGAAGTGGCTTTATCTGAACCTTTGCCCGAGGACGACTGGAAAGGTAAAACCGGCTTTATCCACCAGGTGATTTACGATACCTATTTGAAAAATCATCCCGAACCGGAAGAAATTGAATACTATCTCTGTGGACCCCCCATGATGATTAGCGCTGTGCTCAAAATGCTTGATGATTTGGGTGTCCCCGAAGAAATGATCATGTTTGACGACTTCGGAAGCTAAACGGCATGCCAATTTACGGAAATAGCAGCTGATTTTTCATTTCCCTTCTTTTTTTATGGGAAAACCCTGTTTTTTACAGACCTTTGAAAAAAATTTAAAACGTGAAGAAGTCATTGTTTTTTGGAGTTATCAGCTTGATCTTATTTGCATTAACCCAATGTAACGAATCAAAAAAGTCTTTAAAACCTATTCATTTGCAGGGGGAAGCACAGGGGACGTATTATTCAATGGTGTATTACGATTCGTTAAACCGTAATTTTCATCCACAGGTCGATTCTATCCTGAAGGCTTTTGACCAATCGGTTTCACTATGGGTTCCCACTTCTGTTTTATCGCGCGTAAACCGCAATGACAGCTCAGTAGTGCTTGATAGTAATTTTATTGGGAATTTTATTGATTCGCAACAGGTAAGTAAGGCTACTGACGGGGCTTTCGATATGACAGTAGGTCCACTCGTCGAAGTTTGGGGATTTGGTTTTGAAAGCCGTAAAAAAGTAGGCAAACATATGGTTGATAGTTTATTACCTTTGGTGGGATATCAAAAAATTAAATTGGTGAATGGGAAAGTGGTGAAAAATGATCCACGTATGCGAATCGACTTTAACGGAATTGCACAAGGTTATTCAGATGATGTGGTGGGGAAGTTTTTTGAATCGAAAGGGATTAAAAATTATTTAATCGATATTGGGGGTGAAGTAAAGGCTCGTGGACACAAGACTGAAGGCAAACCCTGGAAAGTCGGAATAGAAAAACCAGCTCCCGATAAAAATTCCCCTCGTGTTTTAAAAGCTGTTATCGCTTTGCGGAATCAATCGGTGGCTACTTCCGGTAGTTATCGTAAATATTATGTGGAAAATGGTATACGATATTCGCATACCATTGATCCTAAAACCGGTTATCCGGTTCAACATTCGTTACTAAGTGTTTCCGTTTTGACCTCCAACACGGCCATGGCCGATGCATATGCGACGGCTTTTATGGTGATGGGGTATGAAAAATCACGCGAATTTGTGGAACATCACAACAATTTGGAAGCCTTTTTTATTTGGTCGGAACCTGATGGTAGATTTGAAACCTATGGTACTTCAGGATTTAACAAGTGCATACTCGAAAAGTTTAATTAACGTTTTGTTTTGATTTACAGTAAATTAAATTTGTGTTTTTTTGTATGGATTATTTTGTATTTTTGAAATTCAAAATTGCAAAACGATGAAACAACTCATATTTGTTGTAATATTTTCTTTAAGTAGCTTAATGCTAACGGCACAGGAAGTAATGACGGATTTGGATATCTCCAAAGTATTGGTAAAAAATGAAATTACTTCGGTGGAAGACGCATTTACAAAAATGGGACTTACTTTTCAGATTATTAAAGCAAGGAAAAATAAGACGTCGCTTTTTGTTGAAGGAAGTAAAAACAACATGAAAAAATGGATCATCGAAACAAAACGGGGTTATGCTAAACATACCCGTCGTGTTACGTCAATTGAAGTGAATTATGATATGGAAAATGGTGGTGACTTTTTTGACATGAAACGTTACGGAAAGCCTCAGAAAAAAGAGCGGATCAACGGCAGAAAAGTGAAATTTAAACTATCCACCGGCAGAAAAGAAAGTTCACTGTTGGTAACTGCCGATTAATATAAATCCGGAAAAACCGGCTACTCAAACATATTCGGTGTTTTGTCTTTCAGCTCATCTTCGTCAAACATAGTAAGCTGGTTCGATGTGGCATAGTACTTTTTATCCACCTCCTTTGAAAAATTCTCGGTATAATCGCGGATACGCATTTTAATCAACTTTGTTGGCGTGGTTTTACGGGCAGCACAGTAGTTTTTGAGCGATTTCATCTGCCTGGCCGAAAGTTTAAACTCCACGCTTTTAAATTTACGCTTTTTTCTTCGCTTTGCCATCATGCCAATATATTTATATCAGCAATAAAAATAGACAGAAAAGTTTATGCTCTGCCGTTCTGTTGATAAATTGTTAATAAACAGAACTTTTTTCCCATTAACAACTTAAATCCAATAATATTTACCCTCTGAAATCAAACGCCTAACCCTCGACGCCCGTAACCTATTGCTTAACATCTAACCCTTAATTCTGCAATAGCTTTATCACTTCTTTGGCATAAGCTTCAGCTTTTCTATGTGTTATCGATTCGGCATAGATACGTAAGATAGGTTCTGTATTGGAAGTACGCAAGTGAACCCAGCCATCTGGAAAATCAACTTTTATACCATCAATATCCAGGATGGGAAAAGTTGCATAATGGGCTTTTACTTTGTTATACAAAGCCGGTAAGTCAGTTCCGGGCTTTAAAATTATTTTATTTTTTGAAATATAATA
The DNA here is from genome assembly GCA_913055825.1 of uncultured Bacteroidota bacterium. Taxonomy (GTDB): domain Bacteria; phylum Bacteroidota; class Bacteroidia; order Bacteroidales; family F082; genus Sulfidibacterium. The sequence goes on along the minus strand of CAJXKB010000020.1, from coordinate 22,929 downwards.
ATTCGGATAACCGGCACGTAATTCAGAAATTTTTATTTTTTTTCCGGCCAAAAAGGTCAGGAACAAACCAACACCAACCAATGCATCACGACCTGAATGAAGTTCGGGGTAAATTACACCCCCGTTTCCTTCTCCACCAATAACGGCTTCTGTTTCTTTCATTTTGGCTACCACATTTACTTCGCCAACAGCGGCAGCCGTGTATGTTCCGCCGGCTTTTTCGGTAATATCGCGCAAAGCACGTGTGGATGAAAGATTTGAAACCGTATTCCCTTTTTTGTGTTGTAAAATATAATCGGCAATCGCCACCAGGGTGTACTCTTCACCAAACATCTCGCCGTTTTCCATCACGAAAGCCAGGCGGTCCACATCGGGATCCACAACAATTCCCAAATCGGCTTTTTCGCTACGGACACAGGCTGAAATTTCAGTAAGATTTTCGGCAAGAGGTTCCGGATTATGTGCAAATTCACCGGTGGGTTCGCAATTGAGCTCCACAATTTGTTGAACGCCAAGTGCCTGTAACAATCGGGGAATGGCCACCCCGCCACTGGAATTTATACCATCTACAACTACCTTGAAATCAGCACTGCTAATCAGGTTTCGATTAACTAATTCCAATTTTAACACGGCTTCAATATGTTGGTCGATCCAACTACGGTCTTCAGTTATTTTGCCGAGTTTATCCACCGGTGCAAAATCGAAATCAAGTTTTTCTGCCAGCCGTAGTACTTCACGGCCTTCTTCATTATTTAAAAATTCTCCTTTTTCGTTGAGCAATTTCAGGGCGTTCCATTGTTTGGGATTATGGCTCGCTGTCAGGATTATTCCGCCATCGCTTTGCGAATTGATTACGGCCATCTCCACGGTGGGAGTGGTGGATAGGCCGGTATTTATCACATCGGCACCCATGCCCGAAGCCGTGGCAGCTACTAATTTCTCAAGCATTTCGCCCGATAAACGGGCATCACGGCCTACAACAATCCGAATGTTTCTTTTTCCTTTTTGGCTTTGAATAAAACGGATGTGAGCAGCTGTAAATTTCACAATGTCAACAGGGCTGAGGTTTTCTCCGGTTTTGCCGCCGATGGTACCGCGGATACCCGAAATGGATTTTATTAATGTCATAATACGTAATAAAGTTTAATACAAACACCGGGTTCCGTCTTCCGGTTCCGGCTCAGACAAAAATAATTCAAAATATGAAACCCTTATTGAATTATGTTATACTTTTGAGATATTGAGATTTTTATCTAAAAATGTCCTTAACTTTGTGTTGGTATAAGTCTTAATTTTGCCCGAGAATTAATTGTTATGAGTGAAGATTTTGAATGGCAGGCTGAAAATGATTTCACCGACCTGATTGAGCGTTTTGAAGAGCAGATCAAATCGGGAAACGGCCATTTTTTTGATGTGGAAGAATTTGAAGGGATTATTGATTATTATCTTGATAATCAACAAAAAGAACTGGCACGTGCGGCCATTGAGTGGGCACGTGAGCAGCATCCCGCTTCACATTCTTTTTACATCAGGGAGGCCCGCTTGCTGGCACAGGAAAGCCATTTTAAGGAGGCGTTGGCCAGGTTGGAGTCGCTCGAGGCGATTGAGCAGGGAAATGAGGAATTATTTTTTGCCAAAGGCGAAATTTACAGCATGATGGATAGGCATGCCGAAGCCATTGAATCATATAAAAAAATACTGGAAACCACTGACCGGCCTGAGGAGGTCTTGTCAAATATTGCCTATGAATATGAAAGCGCCAACGACTATCCCCATGCATTGATTTATCTTAAAAAAGCATTGGAAATGCAACCCGAATCGGAGGAAATGATTCAGGAAATTTCTTTCTTTTTTGAATTGACAACCCGCTACGATGAGGCTGTTGAATTTTTTGGCGATTTTCTCGACCGCCATCCTTATTCAAAATTTGCGTGGTTTAACCTGGGCTTGTTTTACAGCAATCTCGACTTATATGAAAAGGCTATCCAGGCATACGAATTTGTAATCGCCATTGATGATACTTTTTCGTCGGCTTATTTTAACATGGCCAATGCATACACCAGTTTGAAGCATTACAAAAAAGCCATTAAGTTATATGAGGAAACTTTTGTGCTGGAAAAGCCCGAAGCCATCACGCATTATTATATTGGAGAATGTTATGAAAATTTAGATGATAATCAGCAGGCACTTATTCATTTTAATCAGGCGTTAGATATAGATGATAAGCTTGCAGATGCCTGGGCCGGGGTAGCTCGTGTTTTTGTGCGGCAAAACCTGGAAAAAACAGCAGTAAAATATTACGAAAAAGCTATTGAGCTTGCTCCTAACATTGATGAGTACAAATATGACCTGGCAGTGATTTACTTGAAAAATCAGGATTTTGACAAGTCGGCAAAACTGCTTGATACTGTTGTTAAGCATGATACCCATTATGTGGAAGCCTGGATGAATTACTCGCTTATCTTTGCCCTAAAAGGTGAATTTGACGAAGCAATTAATCTGTTAGAACGTGCTACTGAGGAAAATATGAAAGAAGCCAGCCTTTGGTATCGTAAAGCAGGCTATCTTTACCGGGCAGGAAAAATTGAGGCTGCCTTTTTTGATATTGAAAAAGCTGTAAAACTTGATTTTGAGAAACACCGGGAATTGCTCGACTATATCCCCGAATTATTAGATGAGCCCCGGTTTGTTGAAATCCTCGATTTATACAAAGAACCTAATAATTAATATACATAAAATATGAATATTTCTTTAAAATTTATTCCGCAACGTCCTACACAACCTCGTAATGAGGGTATTACCATGGTGATGGATAAGGGTTTGGGTATGCATCAGGCAGAAGACCTGGTGGAAACAGCCGGTAACCTTATTGATTTTTTGAAACTGGGATTTGGAACCTCTTATGTAAATTCTAACGTAAAGAAGAAAATTAAGCTTTACAAAAAACATGGCATCAAGGTGTACCCGGGAGGTACGCTTTTTGAAGCTTTTTTAATTCGGGACCAATTTGATGATTATCGCCGGTTTATCGATGAATTGGGCTTTGATGCAGTGGAAATTTCAGATGGCTCGATGGAATTAAACCACGATAAAAAATGTGAGTACATCCATGAACTTTCAAAAGATCATCAAGTGGTTTCGGAAGTGGGCTCAAAAATTGCAGGGCTTGAGATACCTATTCATCAATGGATTAGTCAAATGAAAGCTGAACTGGAAGCCGGGTCTTTTAAAACTATTGCTGAAGCACGTGAGAGTGGTACAGTAGGGATTTACGATGCCAATGGAAAAGCCAATTTTGAGTTGATCAGTGAAATCTCGAAACAACTTCCTTTGGACAATATTCTTTGGGAAGCTCCGCAGAAATCGCAGCAAGCATGGTTTATCAAACATTTTGGCGCCAATGTAAACCTGGGAAATATTGCACCTGCCGAAATTATACCACTCGAAACTTTAAGGTTGGGGCTAAGGGGCGATACTTTTATGCATTTTCTTCCTGATGAGTTGAAGCAATAGCATAATCAAGCTCCGTTTTTATTCATTAAAAACTTTAAAAATGGAAACGCAATTAAACACTCTGTTTGCTGAGCAACAGGCCTATTTCTATTCAGGGAAAACCAGGGATATTCAATTTCGTGTAGAGGCATTGAAAAAATTGCGCTCAGCTATCCTGATGCATGAAAAGGAACTTTATAGTGCCCTTTATAAGGATTTGCATAAATCGGAGTTTGAAGCGTATGCCACCGAGATTGGTTTTGTACTCGAAGAATTACGTTTCCATTTAAAGCATTTAAAAAAATGGATTAAACCACTCCGGGTGGCATCACCATTAACCAGCTTTCCGGCAAAAAGTTACAAGCTTTACGAACCGTTGGGTACTGTATTGATTATTTCACCATGGAATTATCCGTTTCAATTGATGATGGCACCACTTGTTGGCGCCATTGCTGCCGGAAATACGGTCATTATCAAACCTTCCGAGATTTCTGTACATACTTCTTCAGTCCTTGAGGTCGTCATAAATTCCACTTTTGAAGCTGATTACGTAAAAGTGATAAATGGAGGGGCAGAAGTATCGCAACAACTGCTGAAATTGAAGTTTAACCACATCTTTTTCACCGGAAGCCCCCGTATAGGACAATTAGTGATGCAGGCAGCAGCCAAAAACCTAATTCCTGTTACACTCGAACTGGGAGGTAAGAGTCCTTGTATTGTTGATCAAAAAGTCAACCTCAGGTTGGCAGCCCGGCGTATTGTTTGGGGAAAGTTACTGAATGCCGGTCAAACCTGCATTGCACCCGATTATCTTTATGTTCATCACCATATTAAAGACGACCTTATAAAGGAAATGATACGTGCTATTAAAAAATTTTACGGGAAAGATCCTTCACAAAGTCCTGATTTTCCGCGAATTATTTCCAAGCCCAATATGGAACGACTGAGTGCATTGCTCGATGGTGCTACTATTGTTCACGGGGGGAACTTAGATATGGATTCTAAATATTTTGAACCCACAATCCTCGATGAGGTAACTTTTGATATGCCGGTGATGCAACAGGAAATATTCGGACCTATTTTTCCGGTAATGACTTATTCGGATGAAGAAGAAATGATTGCCCAAATAAATCGGAAGCCACGGCCATTGGCATTGTATATTTTTTCGAATGATAAAAAATTTCAACAAAAAATGAGGGATGAAATTCCTGCCGGCGGGGTGAGCATCAATGATACGCTGATGCATATCGTGAGTAGTAAAATGCCCTTTGGAGGGGTGGGTAACAGCGGTATTGGAAAATATCACGGTTTCTATAGCTTTCAGGCCTTTTCTCACGAAAAAGCGGTGGTGCGTCGCGGACGTTGGCCCGACATCCCCATTCGCTATGCACCTTTTCGGAATAAGTTGCGTATCATAAAATATCTGATGCGTTGATCTAACAGGTTTTGTTCTTGTTTTTTAGTTACAAAGATTTAATCGTTATAGTTTAATATGGAGTAGATATATCCATGAAAGAATACTTTATTTATTTTTTAAAAGGCCTCGCCATGGGCGTCGCTAACATTATTCCCGGGGTTTCCGGAGGTACCCTTGCCCTGATTACAGGTATCTTCGAGCGTTTGATTAATGATATAAAAGCCTTTGACTTGAAAGCCTTACAGTTAATATTGAAAGGGAATTGGAGGGGCTTTGCACGAAAGACAGACCTTTATTTTTTACTCAGTTTGTTGATGGGAATTGCGCTGGCCATTATAAGTCTGGCAAGAGTGTTTGGGTTTCTGTTTAAGAATTATCCGGTTTATATCTGGGCTTATTTTTTCGGACTGGTGTTGGCTTCTATTTATTTCGTGGGTAAAACCATTGGAAAATGGAATTGGACTGTGATTATTTTTTTTCTGCTGGGAACGGCTTTTGCACTGTATGTTTCGCTTTTGCATCCGGCATCTGAAAATCCCAACTTTTGGTATTTGGTGTTGTGCGGCGTGGTGGCTATTTGCAGTATGATTCTGCCGGGGTTGTCGGGTTCGTTTGTTTTAATTTTGATGGGAAATTATCAATTGGTTGCTATCAAAGCCATCAACAGTTTTGATCTGGCAATTCTTGTCCCCGTGGCACTTGGTGCCATTGTAGGGTTAATGGCATTTTCTTATCTGCTTTCGTGGGTTTTTAGAAATTTTAAAGACCAAACCATCGCTGTACTTACCGGTTTTATTTTGGGATCGTTGAATGTGTTATGGCCATGGAAAACAGCTGAATATCTAAAAAATTCATCCGGAGATTTAGTGTTGAAACACGGAGAAAAAATAGTATCGCGATATGCCAGTGTTTTTCCCGAACACCTGAATACACAGTTCTGGTGGGCATTAGTTATTATTATATTGGGGATATTATCAATTACTGTCATTGAATTGATGGCAACCGGAGAAATGTCCGAATAAATATTATTTTTGTCAAAATTTTTGAAATACAGAAAGATCATCAGCATATATGGAATTATACGGACTCATTGGTAAAACGCTTGGACATTCTTTTTCAAGAGATTTTTTTTTGAAAAAGTTTGACGACAAAAAAATAGATGCCGATTACCAATTGTTTGAAATGAAAGAGCTGGTCGATTTACATGATTTTTCCAAAAAACAAACGAATCTACGCGGCTTTAATGTTACCATTCCTTTTAAAAGAAAAATCATTAATCAATTGGATGAGTTGAGTCCTATTGCCCGTATTTCGGGTAGTGTTAATGTGGTTAAAATAATCAGGAAAAATGAAGACATTACGCTCAAGGGCTTCAATACCGATACGCATGGTTTCGAGCAATCATTAAAACCTCTGATAAAAGGACGAAAAGAATTACGTGCTTTAATTTTGGGAACCGGAGGTGCAGCCCATTCTGTTGCATATGTGTTAAGAAAATTTGGAATTTTTTTTTATTTTGTGAGTCGTAGGCCCCTTAAGGTGGAAACTATGGGCTATTCGTGGATTACCCCGAAAGTGATGGAAGAGTTTAGGCTTATTATTAATACCACACCTAATGGCATGTTTCCGAATGTGGATCATTGTCCGGAAATTCCTTATGAATATGTGGGCACGGAACATATTTTGTACGATTTAGTATATAATCCTCAAGAAACACTTTTCCTTAAAAAAGGCAGCGAAAAAGGAGCGGTTACTAAAAACGGTATGCAGATGCTTGAAATTCAGGCCGAAGAGTCCTGGAAAATCTGGCAATCAAAAAAACATCAAAAAAATGAAGATAATCATTTCTGGTTATGGTAAAATGGGTAAGATGGTTGAGCGGGTTTGTCTTGAACGAAACCATCAAATATTGACCAAACTTGATACTGAAAAAGATTGGGCTTCATTGAAAAACGAAGAAGTTAACAGGGCAGTTGTGATTGATTTCTCCATGCCTGCAGAGGCCGTTTCCAATATTTACCGCTGTTTTGACTTGGGGATTCCCATTGTAACCGGAACCACCGGCTGGTACGAACAACTTGCAGCAGTTCGTAAGGTTTGTGATGAAAAACAAGGCGCCCTATTTTATGCCCCAAATTTCAGCATGGGCGTCAATATCTTTTTTCATGTCAATGCAATTTTGGCTAAGATTATGGCCAAAACCGAGACCTATCGCCCCGAAATAACTGAAATACATCACGTTCATAAGCTGGATGCGCCCAGTGGAACGGCCTTGCGCCTGGCAGATGATATTTTAATGGCTTATCCCAACTTACAACAATGGGTCAACCACGAAACGACGGATTTAAATAAGCTTCAGATTATTTCAGAACGCCGCGGTGAAGTTCCCGGTATCCATCAGATAGTGTACGATTCGAAAGTGGATAGTATAAGCCTGATACATGAGGCTAAAAGTCGCAAAGGCTTTGCCTTGGGCGCTGTACTTGCTGCCGAATTTCTGCAAGGTAAAAAAGGTATTTTTACAATGCGGGATTATCTGAAAACAATAGGCTTGTAACATCAGGGCAACGCATCGTTAAGATAATATGAATGGGCACACCGGGTCATTATTTTGGGATGTTAGGCATCATGTAATAAAATTAAAAATTGTTAATGGATATTCGATATCGAATTTAAATTGCCCTTTCACCTCGCATTTGCCTGCCATCATTCTTCTTTCGTAAGTATAACCATTTGTTTAAAAAGGAGATGGCTTCATGCCGGCACACAAGCCAACATGCTGTGTTCGCCATTACGAGTGTTTTTACAGGAGATTACGTAATGGATAAGCTCTATTTTATTATTCTCTCCAACACGAGATCAAGTTTTCCGGCCATGTAATGAGGTAAGTTTATAAGTTTGTATTTTTTTCCACTTATGGTTTTCGCTTCTTCAACTACCATTTTACCCGAGTAAAACCGTACTGCCCAGTTCTGAGGTGCCAAATTCACAAACTGATGAAGTGAACGTAACTTTCCACTTGCCCCGAGTTTTACTTCAATTGGAATTAACATATCCTTATAACGGTAAAGAAAATCAACCTCTGCTTGTGAGTTTCTTCGTTCACTGGTCCAAAAGTCAAGCGAGGCCCTTACGGAAGATTCCATTCCAAGGATTTCCTGCCCAATGACGTGTTCGGCGATTTTTCCGCGATATACGCTTTCTATCAAATCGGAGACAAATAATTGTTTTTGTAATCCTGATGAATAATTAACAAGTCCTGTATCCAGTAATTGAAGTTTGGGGGCTTTTCTTAAATTTGAAACAGCCGGTAATTTAAGGTTTTCAACCGGATAAATCAATTTTAACAACATGGTTTTTTCCAGTGTTTTGAATGCGCCGCTCATTTCTCTGGATTTATATTGTGAATTACCGAATTTTGTAAAAGTAATTCGTTGGCCTGCATATCTGAAAGCTGAGCTGATAACGTGTCGTATTACATCAATCGTTGTTTGGTTCTTTCCATATTTTTCCACATCATCGAGATAACTTACAATGAGTTGGTCATAAATTTCACGTAGATTGTAGAAGTTGTGATACTCAACATAATTGGCAATTATTTCGGGCATGCCGCCAATGATTGTATATTGCTTAAACAAATCCATTAATTTATTGTGGGCATAATCAGGAATGTTTAAATCAGTTAGTAAATCAAGGCTCTTTTCTTCACCTGTTGCCATCAAAAACTCAACAAATGTCAGTGGTCGTACGGCAAGATATTCAACCCGTCCAACCGGAAAGGATATTGTGTTATCTATTAAAGATTCCAGAAGAGAACCTGCGGCAATAACAAAGAAATGAGGCGCTTCTTCATAAAAAAATCGCAATAAACGAACTGCGGCGGGGGCATTTTGTATTTCATCAATGAATATAAGTGTTCTGTCAACGTTTTTATCCTTGTCTTTATAAAAGAAAATAGCATCAATCAATTGGCTAAAGGGATAGTTTCGTTCAAATAGTTGTCGCTCGTCCGGATGTTCAAGATTCAGATAAACAAATTGATTAAAGTTGGCTGAAAACATATTTACGGCAGTGGTCTTGCCCACTTGTCTCGCTCCACGTAATATGAGTGGTTTTCTTCCTTTTTTTACTGCCCACTTTTCAAGTTCCTTTAAGATTACCCTGTTAAACATTATAATGGTTTGTCTGTTTTTATTTACAAAAATACATTGATTTGTAATATATCCAAAGATGATTTCACATATTTTTGTTATAAATCCAAAGATATTTTTATCATCTTTGTATAGGAATGTGTTGGATTAAAAATTTATACCCACTTTGACTTCCTGATTATAAATTGGGAAGAGCATGGGGTTAAGAACAAAAATACCCGGAAATATTGCGGTTTTTCATTAATTTTGCATGCCAATTTCAATTAACAATGTTTAACGACTGTGAAATAAGGGATTCGCTATCTTGCACATCCTATTAAAATTAAATCAAATGATTGAGTTACTGATCTTTTTACCTTTATCTTTCACCCTTCCCACGCTGTTTTTGTGGGTTCAATTTGAAAAAGCAGGACGTAAGGGCTGGGAAACGCTGATCCCATTTTATAACCTTTATGTTTTTCTGTTGATTATAAAAAAGCCATTATGGTGGTATTTATTGTTGCTTTTTCCTTTCATCAATGTTTTTATGTATATGCTGATGCTTGTTGAAATGGCAAAATGTTTTGGAAAATACAGCCTTGGTGAACAGTTCCTTTCCGTTGTATTTCCTTTTTTTTACTTCCCTTACCTTGCTTTTAAAAAAGATGAAAAGTTTCTTGACCCCGAAAACCGCCAGGAACCTAAAAAAAGTGCAGCCCGCGAATGGACTGATGCCATTATCTTTGCAGTGGTCGCTGCTATGATTATTCGAACATTCTTAATTGAAGCTTATACCATCCCTACTTCTTCCATGGAAAAATCGCTGTTAGTGGGTGATTATCTTTTTGTAAGTAAAATTGCTTATGGCCCTAAAGTGCCCAATACACCGTTGTCGTTTCCCTTTGTGCACCATACGATGCCATTCACTAAAACCGTTAAGTCGTATCTTGAATGGATTGAATTTCCCTATTGGCGCCTTCCTGGTTTGGGTACGGTGCATCGTAATGATGCCGTGGTATTTAACTATCCTGACGGCGATACGGTTTCAACACGGTTTCAAAGTAATATCAGTTATTATCAATTGGTAAAACAGTATGGCCGTAAACGGGTCTGGTCCGACAAAAAGAATTTTGGGGATATTATTTATCGCCCGGTCGATAAGCGTGAAAATTTTATTAAGAGATGTATTGGTTTACCCGGTGATTCGTTGCAAATTATTGATAGAAAAGTTTTTATTAATGGTAAAGAAAATCACGATCCGGGTAAAAAAGAATTTGAATACAAAGTGTATACCAACGGCGAATCCATTAACCCTATTGTACTCGACCGCCTGAATGTTACCGAAGGAGGACGCTCCAACATTGCAGGGCGGTTTGTGTATATGTTAACCGATGAAGCACGTGACGCCATCAAAAAACTTCCAATTGTGAAAAGTGTAGAGGTTTTTAATGTTCCGGCCGGTCTTCGCGATCCGGAAATTTTCCCGCAGGATACGGCTTATAAATGGAACCGTGATAATTACGGACCCATTTATATTCCTAAAAAAGGAGCAACCATTGCTTTAAATATGAAAACTTTACCACTCTACCGGCGTGTTATCAGGGTTTATGAAGGAAATGATTTACAGGTAAAAGATGGGAAAATCTTCATCAATGGGAAACAAGCCAATCATTATACGTTTAAGATGAACTATTACTGGATGATGGGCGACAACCGCCATAATTCGGCTGATTCGCGTTATTGGGGGTTTGTGCCTGAAAACCATATCGAAGGAAAAGCTGTCTTTGTTTGGATGTCGCTCGATCCGAACAAATCGATTCTCGATGGCAAAATACGTTGGGGCAGGTTTTTTAGTTTCGTGCACTAAGGCATTATTACGAAATAAATTGGGCAAAGCAGGCGATGTTATTTTCTGCGGTAACAAGGCAAAAAACGTAGATATGGCTGTTGTTAGCTACAAGCATGGGAAGACTGCTTTTTTCAACAAGATAATTGTTTTTAACTTGAAATTAGGTTATATTTGGGGTTTTGGATATAAATTTTAAAAACACTGTCCCGTAACTCCGGATATTGAAAACCTGATATTTAATTATTTATGATAAACCAAATTTAAAAAACGATGAAACGTATTTTTTTCTTTTTAATGTTTTTGTGCCCGATGTTGATCTTCGGCCAATCCGATTTACATCCTAAATGGCTTAGGTATTCTGCCATTTCACCTGACGGACAATGGATTGCATTTGAATACAAAGGTGATATATTCAAGGTTCCTTCTTCAGGAGGTACCGCTATACCTTTAACAATGACACCTGATTATGAAGGTTATCCGGTCTGGAGCCACAATGGCAAATATCTTGCTTTTGCGGCAGACCGTCACGGCAATTTCGATGTGTATGTAATGTCGGCGAAAGGAGGTCCGGCAACGAGGCTAACCTATAATTCGGCTACCGATATCCCATACGATTTCACCATTAACGACAAAAATGTCATTTTCGGGACGGCCAGGAATGATATTTACACTTCAGTCCGTTTTCCTATTCCCTCATTGTTTATGAAATTATATCGTGTTCCTGTTAAAGGAGGACGTTCCATCATGGTTAATTCAGCCGGTACGGAGTATGCCCGGTATAACCACAATGGCACTCAAATCATATTTCAAGACAGGAAAGGTTATGAAAGTGAACAGCGTAAACACGAACGGGCCTCGGTAACACAGGACATCTGGACGTACAATTTTAAAACAAATAAATATTCGCAACTTACCCATTTTCAGGGAAATGACCTAAAGCCAGTGTGGGGTAAAGACAATACATATTATTACCTGAGTGAACAGAATGATAACGATCTTAATATATTTCGAGCTAATCTGTCAGGCCCTGGTCTTCCCTCGCAATTGACACATTACAAAAAAAATCCGGTACGCAGCCTTTCGCGTTCGCAAAATGGAACCTTATGCTTTACCCATGATGGAAATATACTGACCCTGATTCCGGGTGGGCATCCCAAAGAGGTGCCGGTTACGATTCAGGCGGATTTTGCCGAACAGGCCAACCAAACAATCCCTGTCACCAATAAACAAATAAGTGAAATGACTTTGTCTCCCAACGGAAAAGAAGTGGCTTTTGTTTATCATGGTGACATTTTTGCCACATCTGTTGATGGGCACACGACCAAACGATTAACAAATACTCCCTATCAGGAACGTATGATTGAATTTAGTCCGGACGGACGTTCTATCATTTATTCGGTTGAACAAAACAGCTCATGGGATATTGATAAACTGCATATTGCGAACAAAAAGGAACCCTATTTTTATACTTCAACCATTGTTGATAATACACCTGTAATCGCTACCGGCCAGGATGAATTCCAGCCGCTTTATTCGCCGGATGGAAAGAAAATTGCCTATTTGGAAAATCGTAATATTCTTAAAGTTTACAATATCGTTACACATAAAACAGTAACGATAATTCCTAAAGGCGTCAATTATTCATATTCAGATGGTGACCAATATTTTACATGGTCTCAGGATAGTAAATGGATTCTTGCCCATTCAAATGAGGGTACCTTTGTTCGTTCCGATGTTGACCTTGTGAAAGCTGACGGAAGTGGTGAACGGCGTGACCTGACGCAAAGCGGATTTGGCGACAGTCGGCCCAAATGGGGCATGAAAGGTAAGATGATGGTATGGATATCGAACCGTGAGGGGATGAAAAACCTCAGCCGCGGCAGTCAGGGTGATATTTATGCTATGTTTTTCAATCAGAAGGCATTCGATAGATATAATCTGAGCAAAGAAGATTTTGACTTGTTGAAAGAAGAACAAAAGAAAGATAGCACCAAAGCCAAAAATAAAAAGAAAGAACCGTTGGTGCTTAACCTGAAAAATTTGGATAGCCGTACGAAGCGCCTGACTATTAATTCATCGTTGTTGAGCGATTTTATCCTTTCAAAAGATGGGGAAAAACTTTATTACCTTGCAAAATTTGAAAAAGGGTACGATCTCTGGGAAACAGAACCCCGCACACACAAAACAAAGGTCCTGGCTCATCTGAATTCCAAAAGTGGCGGAAAGCTGGCGATAGATAAAGCCGGCAAAAACATTTTTGTATTGGCAGGTGGCCGGATAAGTAAAGTGGAAATTTCAAAAGGAAAAGTGAAGCCACTTGCTATTAAAGCCAATTTTAACTGGAAGCCTTCAGGTGAACGGGCTTATATTTTTGAACATACATGGGAACAAGTCAGGAAAAAACTATTTGATCCTCATCTGCAGGGGGTTAACTGGCAGTATTACCATGATTATTATAAACAATTCCTGCCTTACATAAATAATAATTATGATTTTGCAAATCTGCTAAGCGAAATGCTGGGTGAACTGAATGTTTCGCATACAGGAGCCCGCTATTACCCGCATCCCAAAAATTCTGATCGTACGGCTTCACTCGGAATGTTGTATGATGTAACAAAAGGCGGAAATGGCCTTGTTGTCGAACACATCATCACAGGAGGCCCCATGGATAACGCAAAGACCAGGGTGAAGCGGGGAGATATCTTAGAGAAAATAGACAATGTGCAAATCACCGGTGATTTTGATTGGGCCAAACTACTGAATCATAAAGCCGGAACATTTACAAGATTGTCATTTTCTGATCCACACACAAAAAAAACCTGGGATGAAGTGATTAAACCGATTTCTTCAGGCAAAGAACGAATGCTCTTGTATAGACGTTGGGTCAGCATCATGCAAAAGATGACCGACAGCCTGTCGCACGGGCAAATTGGCTATGTGCATGTCCGATCAATGAATGATCAAAGTTACCGCACGGTGTTCGGCAAAGTCCTCGGGAAAAATTTCAATAAAAAAGCCCTGATTGTAGATACTCGTTTCAATGGTGGTGGCTGGCTACACGATCATCTGGTCACTTTCCTGAATGGTAAATTGTACCTGAGATTTGCACCCCAGGGAAATCTTGTCCCTGGTGGGGAATCCATGGACAAATGGTATAAACCCAGTTGTGTCCTGATTAGTCAAAGCAACTACTCCGATGCTTTCATATTCCCGTATGTTTATAAAGAGCTGAAAATCGGCAAACTTATTGGAATGCCTGTTCCCGGTACCGGAACCGCTGTGTGGTGGGAACGTCAAATTGACCCGTCTCTCGTATTTGGAATACCCATGGTGGCAACCATAGGAGTCGGTCATCATTACTTTACTGAAAATCACCAGCTTGAACCGGATATCAAAGTCAAAAATCCGTACAACAAAATATTAAACGGCCAGGATCCACAGCTTGACGCAGCCGTTAAAGAGATGTTGAAAGAAACCGGTAAATAGGATATTCTATCCGTAAAGTTATACCTTAATTTGCCGAAGAGGCCGTCCACCTGACGGCCTCTCAGCTTTTACGTTAAATTATAAAAGTGTAGTATTATTTTTCAGACATAGTAATTTATAGGAGAAGATTCTTGATTACTTCGCCCTAATGCCATCATCCTCAAGCAAAATGCTCCTTTGTTTATACAGAGAACCGAGTGCTTTTTTAAAATTCTTTTTGCTAACACCAAAGTGGGCATAAATTTCAGGGGCAGGGGTTTTGTCGGTAAACGGCAGAAATCCTCCTGCTTTTTCCAGTTCCTTTAAAATTACACCGGAAACATCGTGTACCGAATCGGCGATTGATTTTTGAAGGCTCAGGTCAATTTTGCCATCATCCCTGATTTTTTTTATAGAGGCTTCCAGTTTATCGCCGATATGGATGGCAGTAAAGACCTCGTTTTCATAAATCATGCCTGTATGTTGACCATTGATGATAGCTTTAAAACCCAGACTGGTTTCTTCAACTATCATCACATTAACCCTGTCGCCGGTTTTATAGGTGATAGGTGTCTGATTGAGCCATCGGCTTAGCCTTGAAGAGGCCACGATCCGGTCGGTATTTTCATCGAGATATACGTACACAACTACACAGTCGCCTTCCTTCATTTTATGTCTTTGTTCACGAAAAGGAACCATCAGGTCTTTGGGCAAGCCCCAGTCCAGGAAAGCCCCAAAACGATTGGTGCTGACCACTTTGAGACAGGCAAACTCACCTACTTTAGCCAGCGGTTCAAGAGTAGTGGCAATAAGCCGGTCTTCCGAATCGCGATACACAAACACATCAAGGCTTTCACCGAAATGCACATCGTGGGGGATATAATGCGTTGGAAGTAAAATATCCTCCGCACCCTGTCCGTCGAGGTAATAACCCTGAGGACTTTTGCGGATCAGTTTTAAGTTATTGGTTTGGCCTGTTTTTATCATGAGTAATTTTGGGATTCAATAGCTATTTATTTTTCAGGAACCGGACTGCAAACTTACGACAAATAAGAGATAATTAAGAAGAAAGGGATTGAATTATTCAGGTTAGAAGTTCAGACATTATTAGTGTTAAAAATATTACTTTTGATTGATTAATTTCCATACTATGAAAGCAGTTGTACGTTTGGTCATTTGGCTCATCATGCTTGCAGGAGGTGTTTGGGGCGGCCTTTTGCTTGACCGCCAATTATTTCCTGTTATATACAGAAGTCCGGAAGTTCATTTAGCCGGATTCATCATCGGATTTTTTTTGCTGAAAACAGTGATGACCGTAAGTCGTAACACAGGACGGACATTGGCTAAATATGGGCGGGAAGGCGAGCTTCCCCGCATGGAAACCAATCGGTTAGTTACTAAAGGGGTTTACTTATATATGCGGCATCCCATGCACCTGGGGTTGCTATTATTTCCTTTTGCCATTGCTTTTATGGCCGGCTCTCCTTCTTTTATTTTGATCATCGCTCCCTCAGAAGTTATTTTTATGCTGCTCATGATCAAATGGGTGGAAGAACCGGAAGCCATCCGCAAATTTGGTGCAGCATATCTTAAATATGCACAGCACACCCCTTGGTTTTGTTTGAAAAGAAGCTGCCTTCAGGCACTATTTAATAAAGTAGGTAAAACAGAAAACAAGTAAGTAATCAGTATAATAGCATCATGCTTCCAATACCTATACCTGATTATCAAAACAATATTCTTACAATCAATTTGGATTCGCTTTCTACCCCAAGGGCAAACCAGGCAGTGAAAGAATTATGTGCTTTTTTAAACCAAACAGAAACTTGTTTCTCCCTCACAAATTTAAAACTGGTTTACAAAACAGTCGCAATTTAATTTTGTGAAAGTTAATTTCAATAAATGAAATAAGAGAGCAGAACCAACGTTATATTTTCATTAAATGACCAAATTAATTGCTATTTCTCTATGACTCTTTTACTTGATGTCGTCAGAACTAAAAAACAAAAAAATGATTTTGTAAATCTGCCTTTTGAAATATACAGGAATGATACTTATTGGGTTCCACCCATAAAAATCGATGAATTAAAAAGTATAGATTCCGATCGTAATCCGGCTATGCGTTTTTGTGATGCCGAATTTTGGGTCGCCTACCGCAACCATAAACCTGTAGGTCGTATCGGTGCTATTATCAACCACAAATACAACGAAAAAGTTGGCGAAAAACTGGGGCGTTTTTCAAAATTGGAGTTTTTTGATGACGGAGAAGTCTTCCAATTGCTTATGGATAAAGCCGTTGCATGGATGAAAGAAAAAGGAATGTCCAAAGTCCATGGGCCACTGGGATTTACAAACTTCGACAATCAGGGATTGCTCATCGAAGGTTTTGACTTCCTGCCTTCCGTTGCCTCTGTTTACCACTATCCCTATTATCAAAAGCATATCGAAGCCTACGGTTTTGAAAAAGAAATAGACTGGGTAGAGTTTAGATTACGCATTGGGCCCAAAAATATTGAAAAAGCAAACAGGGGTTCCGAACTTCTGAAAAAACGGTTTGGATTTGAACTCGTAAGCTTTACAAAAAACAGTGATATCATTCCCCATGCAGCTACTGTTTTCAATATTCTCAATCAGGCCTTTGCCAAACTTCCGTATGTAACTCCTTTTGACAAAGAGATGTGGAATATGTATGTCAAAAAATATTTCAAAGCCATCAATCCCAAATACGTTTATTTTGTCAAAAAGGATGAGCAAATTCTGGGGTTTGTGGTTACAGTTCCTTCCTGCTCTGAAGCCATGCAGAAAGCCAACGGAAGATTATTTCCTTTCGGGTTTTACTACCTGATGAAAGCCATGAAACATCCAAAAGTGATTGATTTCTTCTTAACTGCAGTCGTACCCGAATACGAACATCAGGGTGTGGCCGTTATGCTTTATGCTGCTGTCCAAAACCAAATGCTGAAAGATGGTATTGACACCATCGAGACTACCGGAATTTTTGAGACAAATCACCATGCCATTTCCAACTGGAAAAATTTCGATCACATCCAACACAAGCGCAGACGTTGTTTTATCAAGATCATCTAAATAGTAAAACGACTAATACCCTTATTGTTACTGATAGTCAGGGTATTCCTTTAGCATGTAGCCATCCAATAGCAGGAAATCATAATGATGGCTTCAAAGCAATTTTGATACGTTTTGAAACGAATGATTTACACTGGAAAGGCTTGATGTTACTGGCTTTCTCAGCCATTTTATTACGGAAACTTTAAACAACTTCTTATCTAAATCATTGGTATTAATCCTTTAGTTAAACTGTTTAATCTGAACATTTAAAAATATGCAACTTAAAAAACTATTTGATTTTATCATATCATGCTCCTATCCAGGCTTTGATTAAATACTTTTACTTCAGCTTAATCTTATCAAAATCCCTCAGCAAAAAACGCACCGGATACCAGGAAGCCAGCAGGCCGATAAGCTGGACAGTAAGAAAAACGTAAATGAAATCAAAGAGTTGCATCCTAACAGGATAAGCGTTAATTATAAAATCGCCTTGTGTAGATCCCAGTTGCACCAAGCCGTAAGTTTGTTGTAACCATAGCACCACAAAGCCGATGATAAGGCCTGTGCCCCCACTGATGAGGCTGATAAGGAGGCCTTGTTTCAGGAAAATCCGACGTACCACACGGACATTGGCGCCCATGCTTTTAAGTGTGGCAATGTCTTTTACTTTTTCAACAATCAAAATTGACAGAGAACCAATCATATTAAAAGATGCCAGTATGAGGATGAAAACCAGAATCAGGTAAATGGCTGTTTTTTCCGATTTCATGATCTTAAAAAGTGTTTCATTTTGCTGAAAACGATTCTGCACCTGAAAAGTAGTTCCCAGAATCTTTTTTATCTCCGATTGAATTTTATCGGCATCAGCACCTTTTTTCAGATAAATTTCTACCGAAGTAACTTCTTGTTTGTAATTCAGCAATTTCCGCGCAAAGCGAAGGGGAACCAACACATATTTTTCATCAAAATCCTGTTGGATAGAAAATACGCCTGCCGGTCGAATAGCATCGCGGTTAAATGCGTTGGAGAAATTAAAAGAAGAGGGGCTCCCGCGTCTGGGAACAAATACAGTGAGCAAATCACCGGCATCGCGCAGGTTAACTCCCAGCGACCAGGCTACGCCAACGCCAAGTACTGCAAAATCGGCTTTGCCTGACTGCAAAACAAAGCTTCCGGAACGCATTGCGGTGTCTATACGGTTAACCTTTTCATAATTCTCCGAAAGTCCTTTTATTTTCCCAATGTATTGTTTGTCATTATATTTAAACAAAGCATCTTCCTCAACTACCTGAACAACCTGTGCAATTCCCGGCCATGTTTTTATTTTTTCCAGCGGAAACCGGTTTATCTCAAAAGTTTTACCTTGCTTAACGGTTATCATCAAATCGGGGTTAAAAGTGTGGTAAAGCGATTTGATGACGTTTTCAAAACCATTGAATACCGAAAGTACAATAATGAGGGCAGCTGTTCCCACCGCCAGCCCAATCATCGATACCAGTGAAATGATATTGATGAGGTTGTGCGACTTTTTTGAAAAAAGATAGCGCCAGGCCATAAAAAGTGTAAACTGCATAAAATCCCTCTTTTTGTTTTACAAATATCCGTAAATAACCATTAACCTGAGTTCGATATAATCTTTGTTAACAGCTTCAGATTATTAGATATAAAATTGTGTGCCTTTTAATAAATTATTAGCCAAACAGGAATGAACAGGTAAAACGCCCAATAAATCACCGGGTTCCAAGCTTTTAAGTTCTGTTTTTGGAAGTTTTACAATTCCATGTTCCTGTGAAAGCGAAGAGACATAAGCCCCGGTGAGCGGTGTTCCCC
The DNA here is from genome assembly GCA_913055825.1 of uncultured Bacteroidota bacterium. Classification (GTDB taxonomy): domain Bacteria; phylum Bacteroidota; class Bacteroidia; order Bacteroidales; family F082; genus Sulfidibacterium. The sequence goes on along the minus strand of CAJXKB010000020.1, from coordinate 3,677 downwards.
ATTTTTCATCCGTGTTTATTTTAACGATATAGCCATACAATCGGAAGCCGTTATCAGCGGCAATAAATTCTTTTGACAAATGCACAGCCCCTCCGTAAATGACGGCTTCTTCCCTTTCGGGATGCATGGCTACAACGGGACAAGCTACGGCGACCGCAATATCAGCAAGTGAACAGGAACCCAAATGATATTGCATTACATCAAAGTACACAAAATTACCCGGCCTGATTTCATCAAACCCGTTACAATCATCAGTCTGGCTGCACGAAGGTGTGTCGCCATACGACAGGATTAAATCGGGAAAACGGCTTTTATATCTTTCTTTCAACTGTTGTAAATCGGCTAAAGCCGAGGCTTTTATTTGTATGATCTCTTGCTTGCTCCGGGCATGATAGGTGTGCCCGGCATGGGTGAGGAATCCTTTAAAATGTAATAAAGAAGAATGTTCTAATACGTTTATAATAGATTCTATCTCAATAGTTTGTGAAGGTAAAAGCCCTGTACGGTGATAGCCGGTATCAATTTTAATAAATATGCCCAGCTCGGTGTTCGCTATCCGGGCAAGTTTTTCTGCCACAAACGCACTTTCTACCAACACGTTTAATTTAATTTGCGATGCCAGCGTATTAATAGTTTCAAGTTCTAAGATATTCAAAGGGAAAGCTATGGTGATATCATTCCATCCCTTACCGGCAAAAAATTGCGCCATCGTTACCGATGAAACAGTTATTTTATCCACGCCTTTTCGGCGGAACAATTCGCCAATTTCTGCTGATTGATGGGTTTTAAAATGAGGCCGGAAAATCACATCCGATCGATTTGCCTTTTCAAGCATCCTGTCAATATTTTGTGATGCGATTTTTTTGTTGACTAAAAGTACCGGACTTTTTATGTCTATCATATTCAAATTATTTAAAAGCTATTTTTCTTGCAAAATGATATCCTGATAAGGAAAAAAGGAGAAGATAAATTTCCTTTTCCCTGATATTTACAGGCCGGAGAAATATGCTTTTTTGATTTTTTAAGATTCTGTTTCCATTCCACACTTTTCGTCCCCGCAGGTCGTAAAGTTGATAGCTAAGGTTGCCGCTTACAGGTTGTCGAAACCTGATTTGAAATTGAGAAACAACAGGGTTAGGAATAAGTTGAAACTCAGGTTTGATTAATACCTTTTCATTTACTGATACATACACCGAATCGCTACAAGTTGTAAAGTTGGTTCCGTTTTGGTAACGGATTTGTGCCGGAATAGTGCCTTTGCCCAATGAGTCGGGTAACCCCACCGGCGGCCATTTTAATCCATCGCGCCAGAAGCCGGGAGGCTTGTCCAGGTAATAGCTTTTGTCAGGCAGGCTGTCGGTTCCGGTAGGGATAATTTGCTGAAGGATATGATTTCCATAGCTAAAATGATGGGCTCCCGTAAGGGCAAACAATCCGTGAAAGAAATCGGAATCGGTGGTTTCGTTACCCACAAAGTTTTGAAAATCAGTTTCTGTGGTGTCGCTGTCTGTCATGATTATTCCCCACAGTTCAGCCCGGTTTCTGAAAAACGTATTCCATGAGCCGGAAGGTCCCCAATAGTGGTCGATAATGATATTCTGAACAATATTTCCCTCAAACAAATTCGCGTAAGCATAATGGCCATGAAGTGAAATGTCTCCCGAAAGGTCTGAAATTTGCTCGGTCCTGACCGGGTTGCGTGAATAATTGTAGGAAAATACATTACCGTTGGCACCGGTTTTTACCATCATGGCATGTCGCAGGTGATCGAAGATATTGTTGGTAATCAGACATTCGCCACTGTGATGCGCCAACGTTACACCGTAGCCGTGTGTGCTGTTGCCGTCATAAGCAAAAGCATAATGGAAATAACTTCCCTGTACCCTGATTTGGCTACTTCGGTTGATGTAAACATGGCTGCCCGAGCTGCTGTCGCTTTCGATACCTGAAATCAGGCAATTAACCGCCAGGCTGACATGGATATTAAAACCTCCTCCCGTATCGGGCTCAGCCATTCGTTTAATTTTCAAACAGGAAAGCCCGGCATTTTGAAGTGGAAAAATCCGTTGTATCTGAGGCCTTAAATTAACTGAATAATCTATTCGAAGAGGGTGTTCCAAAAAAAGTGTGTCGCCGGAGATTTTTACAAGCCGTCCGATTTGTCCCACCGACCATCGTGCCCAATCGACCGGGACCGTGTTCCATTTCCCGTTTTTTTCGCGAATTTCCACCCAATCACCCGGATGAAAATAAAAGGCCGAATCACAAAGAATCCGGCTGCTGCCTTTTTCAAATCCGCTTTTAAGGCTTACAAAGTAGTTTTCTTCTTTTCCGGTGAGCCGGATGGCATCCTCATTTGTTCTTCCCAAATCAAACAATAACTTACTTTTCGTTGCCCCTTCGCCCTGGAGCATTACGCTATCGGGTAAAGTTACCGGGGCTTTGAAAAGATAATTTCCTGCCGGGAAAATAATTCTGCCTGACTGTCCGTTTAAAAAGGTTATGGCGTTCTTTAACACTGTTGAATTATCGGTATGGCCATCGCCAACTGCCCCGAAGTTTAAGATATTTAATGATTTGGAATGTTCGGAAAAAGAAAATGACGACAGACTTTGTTTCCAGTTGACCATTCTGTTGTTGGGGATAATCTGGGCTGTAATTAGTTGCCAAAACCCAAAGGTGATGAACAGTAGTAGGATGAGTTTTTTCATGGTAAAGTTCATTTAACAAAGATAATCATAAAGAATATGTAAATTAGCGCTTGAAAATGCAGGTTAATATGAAATGGGGTTTTACAATCGGACTTTTGTTTTTGGTACTGTTGTTCAGTGCTTGCCGGCAAAACAGGGAAGAAATCATAACCAAACGGATACAGTATGACGTAAACATCAAAAGTCCTGATCCTAATTACGACTGGTGGATTCAAAATTTGGCGGGGGAGCAGCGTGAGCACCTTGTAAGACTTTTGCTACGGGGGGCTAAAAGTGGCAGATATCCTGCCTATGACTATTATTATCATCCACTTAGCAGACAGGCGGTGGCTAATATCCTGACGGACACAATAGTGCGCAAGCTCAGGCGTGCCAAACCGCCATATGATTTAAGGGATACGTTAATAATCGAGCGGATTCAGGCTTCCGACATTCAAAGGTTGAGGTTTATGGAAGAATGGCGGGTTGACCGGAAAAATTTTGCTTTTGAGAAGAAAGTGGTTGGTATTGCTCCTGTGGCCAGACGTTTTGATCAGGGAGGAAAACTTCGCTGGCAGCCGCTTTTCTGGATATTTCCCGATAAGGAATTTTTGAATTCACTAAAGGATGAACCGTGAAAAACACATAATTTATTAGTAACATTTTATTGTGAATAAATCTGGTTTTAAAACAGGGGCTGCCTCTCTCTTTCTGCTAATTTTGTCCTAAAATGGGAAAATCTTACACTTTTATACGCTTTTTGTTACCGGTTATTCTGATGGGAATAATTTCTCAGGAAGTTTATGCCCAAGGTAGCCGTGAAGCCACAGAAGCCTATATCCGAAAGTATAAAGATATTGCCATCAAGGATATGAAAAAATACAAAATCCCGGCTTCAATCACATTGGCGCAGGGAATTCTTGAATCGGGGAGCGGCCGGAGCCGGATAGCACGTAAAGCAAATAATCATTTTGGGATAAAATGCCA
>CAJXKB010000019.1 GCA_913055825.1 uncultured Bacteroidota bacterium | reverse complement strand
TCAGCACTTGCCAGCCTGCTCCACATCCCCTTTCGCTGGCGGGAGCTGCCGCTACCATCCCTGCCACAGAGGAAAATGAAAAACAAAAAATGAAAAATGAAAAATTAAGAATGCAGAATAAAACCCAAAACCTCTTTAACCTCAGTTTGAGCTTCCCCTCAAGCCAACTTTATCCAATCTATCTATTGCCCATCATTTTTCTGACTACCCGTTTAATCCCTTCCACATCCATGCCACAAAGTTGATACAAATCGGATTTACTGCCGTGTGGAATAAATTGGTCGGCTATGCCAATGGATTTAATTTCAACAGAATAATGATGCCGGTTGGCGAAAGTTACCAGCGTGGAAGCCAGCCCACCACGAAGCACTCCATCTTCAATACTGATAATTTTGCTGAACCGGTGGAAAATGTTATGCAGTAATTCTTCGTCGATCGGTTTAAGGAAACGTAGGTCGTAAACGGCCGGAAAAATATTATCCTGCCCGAGCTGCCTGCGTGCTTCCAATGCATAATTTCCGGGTTGTCCCAGGCTGATGATGGCCACATCCTCACCGTCAATTAATTGCTGTCCTTTTCCCAAAGGCAGTTTCACAAAAGGCTGCTGCCATTCGTCGGCTTTCATAAAACCATATCCCCGGGGATAACGAATGGCAAACGGACCTGTTTTAAACCGGCTGGCCGTAAACATAAGGTTGCGCAATTCCACCTCATTCATGGGAGCAGCAATGGTCATGTTGGGAATGCTGTTTAAAACTGCCAAATCGAAAACCCCGTGATGCGTTGGCCCGTCGGCGCCCACCAACCCGGCACGGTCAATACCAAAAATTACCGGTAGTTTTTGTAGCGCCACATCATGAATTACCTGGTCGTAGGCCCGTTGCAGAAAGGTGGAATAAATAGTACAGAAAGGTGTAAAACCTTCAGCTGCCAATCCGGCTGAAAAGGTAACGGCATGCTGTTCGGCAATACCCACGTCGAATACCCTTTCGGGAAATTTTTTCATCATAAATCCCAACGCCGACCCGGAAGGCATGGCCGGGGTGATGGCCAGAATTTTTTCATCAGCTTCAGCAAGTTCAAGTAAAGTTTTGCCATACACTTCCTGATAAGTTACACGATTCTTGGGGTCTTTGGCAATTAAAGCACCTGTTTTCCGGTCAAACAATCCCGGAGCATGAAACAACGTTTGTTTCTTTTCGGCTTGCTCAAAACCTTTGCCTTTAGTAGTAATGATGTGTAAAATTTTGGGTCCATCCAGTTTTTTGATTTTTTCGAGCAGGTCAATCAGAAGTGATAAATCATTTCCATCCACAGGGCCAAAATACTGAAACTGAAAGGCTTCAAAAAGATTACTACTTCTCAAGAAAGCTTCTTTGACGTTGTTCCGTTTAGTAGATTTTTCTGCTTGCCTCGCAATAGCCTCGGTTATTTTTTTCCCTGCCAACATCCCGGCAAGGTAATCTTTGATGGCCCCTGCATTTTTATCAATAGCTATCCCGTTGTCGTTAAGGATAATAAGGATATTGGCTTTGGATGCCCCTGCGTTGTTGAGCCCTTCAATGGCCATGCCGCCCGTCATGGCGCCATCGCCGATTACAGCAATATGATGGCGGTTTTTTTCTCCTTTGAGTCCCGAAGCTACGGCCATGCCCAACGCAGCAGAGATTGAAGTTGATGCATGTCCGGTTCCAAAAGCGTCATATTCGCTTTCCTGTCGTGAAGGGAAGCCGCTGATGCCTTTAAATTGCCGGTTGGTATGGAAAACATCACGCCGCCCGGTCAGTATTTTATGCGGATAAGCCTGATGGCCCACATCCCAAATCAAACGGTCGTAAGGCGTATTGAACACTTTATGCAGGGCAATGGCCAATTCCACCACTCCTAAACTTGAACCCAGATGGCCCGGATGCACCGAAACCACATCAAGGATAAAATTGCGCAATTCGGTTGCAAGTTGATTTAACTCTTTTTTGTCGAGCTGTTTGATGTCGGCAGGAGAATTGATGCGTGCCAATAACGGCCCCGGATTCGATTCCATTGGATTTGTTTTCATTGCTTGCAAAATTAGCGAAAATTGAAACGGTGAGTGTATTCCGGCCCGGGCAGATGATCAAACCGGTTTTGGGTAAAAAAGCTAATTACTTTTTATCCTTTTCAGGTAAAGCCTTTAATCGCCATTTTTCGGCCCCTTCGGGTGCCTGAAGATAAATTTTATCGCCTTTGCTTAATCCGGCTTTAATGATAATATCGTTGTCATTACTTTTACCGGTGAGCACCTGGTATTTTCGGTGGTCTTTATACACAAAACTCAGCGAATCGTTCCTGTGCACACTTTCGATGGGCACAAAAAGTGCGGAGTCGATAGTTTCTGTAATGATCGTATTTTTTGTCGTCATGGCCGGCCGCATCACCGAATCAAAACCATCAACCCGAATAATTACTTCATAAACCTTGGCATTTGAATTTTTCATCTGTTCGCCCATATTTGCGACCTCGGTAACTGTACCCGAAAATTTCTTTTCCGGAAAAGCATCCATACTGATTTTGGCTTTTTGCCCCTTTTTTATTTTACTGATATCTATTTCATTCACATAGGTTTTACTGTTCATGGCACTTAAATCGGGCAGCATGGCCACCACATTATCCCATGCCGAAATCTGTGCTCCCACACCCTGCTTTTTTCCTTCCCAGCTTCTTTTATAAATCACCATCCCCGATTTAGGAGCATAAATCACAAATTCTTTTTTCAACTTTTTTAACTCGTTCAATTTCCGGGTGGCTTTGCTCAAGTTGGCTTCTACCTCTTTCATGTCTGCCTGTGCTTTTTCTTTTCTCAGACTGTAATTTTCAGTTGTTTGTTTAAAGGTTCGCCGTGCTTTTTCCAAATCGAGTTTAACCTGGCGTTGTGTAGCCGGCGGCTCATAAATAGATTGGTCCACCACAATTTGTTTCTCCTCCAAAGCATATTTCATGTTCACCAATTCATCACGTGCATCACGTAAGGTAATGGTTGTATCAAGTTGTGTTTTAGTAAATTGGGTTTGTAGTTTTTCAACTTCAAGTTCCTGATCTTTAATTTTGTTTTCCAAATCACTCCGATCCAGGGTAGCTACCCATTGTCCTGAGTCAACCACCGTTCCATCAGGTACTATACTTTCGATGGTATAATTCCAGATACGTGCATTACGCAACCCTACCGGATTCGGCCCTTTAATTTTTTCGCTGCTTAATGCCTCCAGCTCACCGGTGGTGGTTACATCAATCACAAACCGGCCCTTTTTTACCACGGTTTCAATACTTTGATTAGAAGTGGATGCGGGTCTTGAAAAATACCACACCAATCCAACAAACACAATGGCAACTACAATATAAATAAGGGTTTTTCTGTTTTTCATTACCGAATAAAATTTAAGCGGTAAAGTTAAAGAAATAAAGTTTTGAATGGAAAACCTTATTTTTGTAAAAATCTTATATCCGCAAGGGTGTTTCGTTGCGAAAGCTTGAATAGTGCGTCAATATTGGGAAGCGCAGCGAAGAAGTACCGCAAGCGTCCCCGATAACCATCGGGGGTAGCTACGGTGAGGAACTTCAAGCGAGCATTGTCAATAGTGGCGTGCTATTAGAGCTTGCAGCAGACAGACTCTTGCGGATATAAGACAAAATTAAACATCAGCATTTGATTTCAATACAACAAATAAAAGACCACGTCGCTTCCATTGAAGATGAATTAATTGGAATTCGACACCATTTGCATGCGCATCCCGAATTAAGTTTCCGGGAAGAACAAACCGAAGCGTATCTTTGTCAACTGCTTTCTACGTGGAAAATCGACTTTGAAAAAAATGTGGGCGGCCACGGCATCACCGGAATCATAAAAGGAGTAAATCCTGATAAAAAAGTCGTTGCTTTACGTGCCGATATGGATGCATTACCCATTTCCGAACAAAACCAAGTTTATTATAAATCGCTGAACACAGGAGTGATGCATGCCTGCGGACATGATGTACACATGACTTGTTTGCTGGGTGTTGTAAAACTTTTAAACAAATGGAAAGATTCCTTTGAAGGCAGTGTAAAATTTATTTTTCAGCCGGCAGAAGAGAGCCTTCCCGGAGGTTCAATTAGAATGATAGAAGCCGGCGTACTCGAAAATCCAACACCCGATTTTATTTTTGCACAGCATGTTTATCCCGAACTGGAGACTGGAAAAGTGGGCTTCAGAAGCGGGCGGTATATGGCTTCTTCCGACGAAATTAATCTATATATTACAGGAAAAGGCGGGCATGCTGCTATGCCTGAAACATATGACAATACCGTACTGGCAGCAGCTCAAATATTAATTAATTTGCAAAAAGTACTCGATAAAAGTAAGCCCGGCAAAATTCCTTCCGTATTGGCTTTTGGAAAAATCGTAGCCGATGGCGCCCATAATATTATTCCTTCGGAAGTAAAGGTTCACGGTACTTTCCGGACTTTTGACGAAAACTGGCGCAAAACAGCTCATCAATTGATTGAAACTGCTGCACACGAAACGGCAGCAAAATTTCATACACAATGCAACGTGGTGATTGACCAGGGTTATCCTGTATTGATAAATGATGAGAAAGCCACAACCCTGGCACAACAAGCCGCCATTGAATTTCTGGGAAACGAAAATGTGGTGGAGTTAAACCAACGCATGACGGTGGAAGATTTTGCACGTTACGGACAAGTTGTTCCGGCTTGTTTTTACCGGCTGGGGACAGGAAACCAAAGCCGGGGAATCACCTCTAACCTGCATACTCCAACTTTTGATGTGGATGAGAAGAGCATTTCTATCGGAACAGGTTTAATGACGTGGCTAACCTTAAAAAGTTTGAAATAATTGTATTTTTGCCCGGTTTTTTTGGATAAATTTTTTTTAAAAAAATGAAATTATGTTAGTAAACGATAAATCATATCAGACTGTTTGGATGGAAGGAAATTCCGTTTTTATGATACAGCAAAACCTGCTGCCCTTTGAATTCAAAATCCACGAATGCAAAACCTATTGGGATACCTGCATGGCCATAACCGACATGATAGTACGCGGGGCAGGCGCAATTGGTGCTGCTGCCGGTTTTGCCATGGCACAAGCATTTATGGCTTCATCTTCCAAAGAAAAAGCAGTAATGATCCGCGAAGCCAGGACGGATATTGAAAACACACGTCCGACGGCAAGGAATTTATTTTACGCTGTGGACCGGGTTTATCAGGCCGGTTTAAATTCGCCGGAATCCGCTTTAGTGGAGGCACAAAAGGTAGCACAGGAGGATATGACTTTTTCAAAAGCCATTGGCGTTTACGGAAGTGAACTTATTGGCAAAAAGGCTAATATCCTCACACATTGCAATGCCGGATGGCTGGCCTTTGTCGATTACGGAACAGCACTCGCTCCCGTTTACCTTGCCAAACGGCAGGGAAAAGATGTTTTTGTGTATGTTGATGAAACACGCCCACGCAGTCAGGGCGGACGGCTTACAGCCTGGGAACTTAAAAACGACGGCGTTCCCCATGTGATTATTCCGGATAATGCAGCTGCATCGCTGATGGCACAGGGAAAAATTGACATGGTCATCACCGGTGCCGACCGTATCGCCGCCAATGGGGATACCGCCAATAAAATAGGCACTTTCGACAGGGCCATCCTGGCAAAGGAATTCGGTGTGCCCTTTTATATTGCAGCGCCCACATCCACTTTCGACATGAGTTGCCGCACAGGAAAGGACATTACCATAGAAGAACGTTCGGAAGATGAAGTGTTGTACCAAACCGGCCCTGATGATAACGGAAATTTGGTGAAAGTTCGTGTTTGTTCACCGGGTTCACGGGCACTCAACCCGGCTTTTGACGTAACCCCTGCCAAATACATTACCGGGATTATTACTGAAAAAGGGATTATTAAAGCCCATCCACAATCGGTTAAAAAAGTGATGGGGAAATAAGAAAACCCACTATTTTCAAACGTCAGCGAACTATAACCTGCCCTGTTTTTTTAGCCTGCCAGGTTTGAAAAGCTTTTTGGTATTTTCGGCTGTTTTCTTTTAACCGGAATATTTCATATTCTACTTTAAGTTCCTGAAATACCTCTTTTACAGATTGTATTTTTTCAGTTTTAAAAGCGTTACTTCCGGCAAAAACAAAACCGTTTTTCAGTTTACCTTTTGCTGCATTAATAAGTGCAAGTGAGATGCAATACGGAGCTTTTTTATAATCACAAGTCTTTAAACATTTCCAGGGACAATTCACCGGGTGTCGTTTCCCGGCAGAAACATCCTTTAAAAACTGATTGTTAATCGCCCTTCCGGGTAATCCTACAGGGCTGTCAATAAGCACAATATCCTCCGGTTTACTGTTCACATACGCTTCTTTAAATTCGCGCGAGGCATCACATTCATAAGTTGGGACAAAGCGTGTAGCCATTTGTACCCCACTGGCTCCCAATTTCATCATCCTGAACATATCAGCACCGGTATAAATCCCCCCGGCTGCAATTACGGGAATCTCTTTTCCAAACTTCTGTTCAAAAGGCTTCAATATTTCAATCACCTCAGGAACTATTTTTTCTAAAGAAAATCCGGAATCTTCTATTTGCGCTTTTTTGTATCCAAGATGCCCGCCGGCCATTGGACCTTCCACCACCACTGCATCCGGAATAACGCCATAATGACTTTCCCAATACCTGAAAATTAATCCCGCTGCTTTCGCAGAAGAAACAATGGGTAGAAATTTGGTCTTGTTCTTACCGGCTTTATCTTTTATAACAATATCCGGCATGTGAAGGGGCAATCCTGCTCCTGAAATAATCAGATCGGCACCTTCTTCAACGGCAGCCACCAAATGATCTTCATAATCAGAAAGGGCAACCATGATATTTACACCGATGATGCCCGCTGTCATTTTCCTGGCTTTTTTTATTTCTTCGCGTAAAGCAATATTATTTGCCCGTCTTAAATCTTTTGAGAAATCAGGAATCAACATACCGATACTTGCTGATGAAATGATTCCTATTCCCCCTTCATTAGCCACAGCAGAAGCTAAACCTGATAAAGAAACTGCTACACCCATGCCCCCCTGAATGATGGGAACATTAACCTCAATATCTCCAATACGTAATCGATCCATAAAATTGTTTTTTTATGAGCAACAAAAATAGTCGCACAACAGGAAGGAAAAATAGATTAGGGCTAAGCTGAACCCATTTGGGGACAAACTTAAAATTTAGGGACGAATAGCACGGTCACAGGGGTGAACCAAACCGCCATGGATTAGAATATCATTTGTTTATACAAAATCACATAGGGTTTCTAAGGTACAAAGGTTGGAGGGTTGGAAGGTTGCACTTAAGGTGTATAATTTAAACTAAAGATTATGACCAATGAAAGGAAAACTTCAGGGAATAAAAAAAAACGCCAATCAAACTTTATAGAACAACTCTTTAAACTGGAGCATATATTTACGTGAAACCGAGATAGCATGCTCTTCTTCACCTACATAAAGCAGATACCCTTGCGAATTACCCTCTAACCTTTTGATTTTAGTAATATTAACAATAAATGCACGATGGCACCTGAAAATAAAAGGGTACTCTTTGGCCGCTTCTTCGGCAGAATTTAAGGTACACCTTACCATTCTGGAATGGACTCCTTTTCGATCCTGCCAAAAAACTTCAATATAGTTATTTGCAGAACGTATGTACAAAAGTTCGTTCACATCCACCGACAAATCATCTTTTTCATAGTCCGATTGCAGATGAAGAACCTTCGGCGCCGGATTTGCCTTTTCTTCCAAATACCGGTTCAACTCCAATGCAGATTGCAAATGTATTCGCAGTAAACGGTTCCGGTTGTAAGGAATTAAAATACTAACAGGGACAGCACTTATAATCAAAACTTTTATCAGAATATAAAAGCTAAAACTAAAGTCACCGATAAGCTGAAAATAAACAAAGTATCCCGTGGCAATAGTAAAAACAATCCACAGATTCCACAGTATCTCCAACAAAACCGTCCATTTTTTAAAAAACCGCGTATCGGCCAAAAGCGCCGGTATCAATAACAAATTTATGCTTAGCCCTAGAAAAATAACCACAATCAGGCCACCAATTAATGAATATTTCTCGTGGTTGTTTAAAGCCTTAATATCAAATGGCTGAAAAATAAAAAAAAGCAAAAACAGGATAAGGCTGGTAACAAAAATCAGCTTCGTATTCTGTTTAAGATCGTCGTTAAACGGATAAGGCTTTTTCAAAAACTCAAACCATTTTGCCATGATCTTTCTTTTTTAAGATATTCCCATTTTAAATTCGTTTACAAAAATAGTTAAAGATAGCCATCCCAAACAAGCAGATGTCTTTCGGATAAATTTAAAATATATCACATCTAAAGCAAATCGTTAGCAAGGTTAGCCAATTCGGAACGCTCTCCTTTTTCGAGACGGATGTGGGCGTAAATTTCACTTTGTTTTAAACGGTCGATTAATACGGAAAGTCCGTTGGACTGTGAATCGAGATAAGGGGTATCAATTTGATAAATATCACCTGTAAAAATAATTTTTGTGTTCTCACCGGCACGGGTAATGATGGTTTTTACTTCGTGGGGCGTCAGGTTCTGAGCCTCATCCACAATAAAAATCACATTTGAAATACTCCGGCCCCGAATGTATGCCAGCGGTGTAATCATCAGTTTCTCACTTTCAATGGCTTCATTGATACGCCGGTATTCCTGGTCCTGCTCGCCATACTGGTTTTGAATAAATTTCAGGTTATCCCAAAGCGGTTCCATGTAAGGATTAATCTTTTGATGTATGTCACCGGGCAGGAAACCGATATCTTTGTTACTCAGTGGCACAATGGGGCGCGCCAGATAAATTTGTTTGAAATTCCGCCTTTGTTCCCAGGCACCCGCAAGTGCCAGCAGTGTTTTTCCGGTACCGGCCACTCCTTGTAAAGTTACCAGTTTTACTTCGGGGTTCAGGAGGGCATGCAACGCAAAAACCTGTTCGGCATTGCGTGGCATAATACGTGATACCGCTCGCTTTTCAACTCTTTCAACCCGCCCCGTAACAGGATTGTAAAACGCCAGCGCCGAAGCCCTTTCACTCTTTAATATAAAATACTGATTGGACAATGGTTTTTCTATTTTCAAATCGGCCAATTCACAAAATCCACTACTATACAACTTCTCAATTACTATATTTTCAACATTCGGCACTTCAGATTTCCCGATGTACAACGAATCGATATTCTTAATTTTTCCCGTTTCAAAATCCTCAGCCTGCAAGTTCAATGCTTTGGCTTTTAAGCGGAGATTAATATCCTTACTCACTAAAATCACTTTCCTGTCCGGGTAATCTTCTTTTAGCTTCAGTGCAGCATTTAATATCCTGTGATCGGCTTTATCTTCCCCAAACACCACCCTGACATCTTTCTTGCTATGCTCGTTCATCACCACCTTAAACGAGCCTTTTTCGGGACCATTAAGCCGACGCCAGCGGGTAATTGCCGTTGTTCCGGAAATACCATCCAAAAACCGGATAAACTCACGTGCCTCAAAATTTTTTGTGTTATTGCCTTTTTTAAAATTATCAAGTTCCTCCAGCACGGTAATGGGAATCGCTACATCATTATCATCAAAATTATTGATGGCATTGTGATTATACAAAATAACAGATGTATCAAGTACAAATATTTTTCTGGAAGATGCCGGTTTGCTTTTAGCCATAATGGTATATTTTAAATATGAGCTGACACTTTACCAAGTAAAAATAGCCGGATTCACAGCATATTTTGCATCGTTTCATCACGATTTCCCAACAAATTAAAGTGAATAAAATTGTGAACCTAAAGCATCGGCTTTCCCGCCTCATTTTTCTTTACCTTTGTCTGCCACACAAAAAATATTTATGGATACGCAAAAAAAGATATTCTTACTGGATGCCATGGCACTCATTTACCGGGCCTATTTTGCCATGAGCCGCCATCCGCAGATTAATTCAAAAGGACTGAATACCTCAGCCATCCTGGGTTTTGCCAATACTTTACTTGATGTTATTAAAAACGAGAACCCCACGCATTTGGGTATTGCTTTCGACACCATGGCGCCTACCCAACGTTCGGAGGATTTTGCCGCTTATAAAGCCAACCGGGAAAAGATGCCCGAAGACCTTTCGGCTTCACTGCCTTATATCATGGAACTCATCAAAGGTTTTAACATACCTGCAATTTTTCTGGATGGGTATGAGGCCGATGATGTTATTGGAACAATGGCCAAAAAAGCGGAACAGAAAGGATTTACTACTTATATGATGACTCCCGATAAAGATTTCGGACAATTGGTTTCACCCAATATTTTCATGTATAAACCGGCACGCGGAGGGAACAAAGCCGAAGTTTGGGGTGTTGATGAAGTTTGCAAACGTTATGGAATTCAAACACCTGAGCAATTTATTGATATCCTTGGGCTTTGGGGTGATGCCGTGGATAACATTCCCGGAGTACCGGGAATTGGTGAAAAAACAGCAGCCAAACTCATCGCACAATTCGGTTCCATCGAAAATTTATTACAAAATACACATCAGCTTAAAGGTAAATTAAAAGAAAATCTTGAGAAATACGCCGACCAGGCACTTATGTCAAAGCAACTCGCCACCATCCAATTAGATGTGCCCATCGCTTTTGAGGAGGAAAAGTTGCGGCTGGGGCAACCCGACACGGCAGCATTGACGAAACTTTTTGAAGAACTTGAATTTCGTAATTTTGCCAAACGATTATCTACTTATCTGTCGGTAAAAAAGGGAGAAAGCCAGGGAGTACAAACTGATTTATTTTCTTCACATAACACAGAAAATGAAACCGCCCTGAAAACCATCGAAAATACTTCCCATAGTTATCGACTCATCGACACAGCTGAAAAAGCCAAGGCACTTGCCGAAAAGCTGAATAAGCAAAAGTCGTTTTGTTTTGATACGGAAACTACCGGGGTAGATGCCAATCGGGCTGAATTGGTTGGGATGTCGTTTTCATTTCAGGCCCATGAGGCTTTTTATGTTCCGGTTCCTGATGTTTATCACGAAGCCGTAAAATTGGTTGAAATTTTTAAACCGGTTTTTGAATCGGAACAAATTATTAAAGTAGGGCAAAACATTAAATTCGATATTTCCATCCTGCGGTGGTACGATGCGGAAGTGAAAGGACAATTTTTTGATACTATGATCGCCCATTATTTGTTGCAGCCCGATCAACGCCACAACATGGATTATTTGGCAAGGACTTACCTTAACTACGATCCTGTCCCCATTGAAAACCTGATTGGCAAAAAAGGGAAAAACCAGTTGAGCATGCGTGTGATTGATTTGGAAACTATTAAAGAATACGCTGCCGAAGATGCGGATGTTACCTGGCAATTACACGAAGTTTTTGAACCCCTGCTCAAAGAAACAGGTACCGATCGATTGTTTTATGAGACGGAAATGCCACTTGTACCGGTTTTAGCTTCCATGGAGGCCGAAGGCGTAAAAATTGATATTCCGGCACTGGAAACTTTCAGTTTTCAACTGAAGGATGAGATAGAAAAAATGGAAAAAGAAATCCACAAACAGGCCGGCATCCAATTTAATATTTCATCACCCAAGCAATTGGGCGAAGTCTTGTTTGACCGCTTACAACTTTCATCGAAGCCTAAAAAAACCAAAACCGGCCAGTATTCAACCGGTGAAGATGTCTTGGTAAAATTATCGTATCGTCATCCCATTGTGGCGGATATTTTAGAATACCGCTCTTTAACTAAATTAAAATCGACTTATGTTGACACACTCCCTTTACTTGTCAACCCCCGTGACGGGCGCATTCACACTTCTTATAATCAGGCGGTTGCGGCTACAGGACGCTTAAGCTCAAACAATCCTAACCTGCAAAATATTCCCATCCGTACCGAAAGAGGACGGGAAATTAGAAAAGCTTTTATTCCGCGCAGCGACGATTTTATATTGCTGGCAGCCGACTATTCACAAATCGAACTGCGAATTATTGCCCATTTAAGCAAAGATGCGGCCATGATGGAGGCCTTTCAACAGGGAATGGACATTCATATCGCCACAGCTTCAAGGGTTTACGGCGTCCCCCCAAAAGATGTAAGCAAAGAGATGCGCCGTCATGCAAAAACAGTGAATTTCGGAATTATTTATGGCATTTCGGCCTTTGGATTATCTGAACGGTTGGGCATTCCGCGAAAAGAAGCTGCTGATATTATTGCCAGTTATTTTGAAAAATATCCCGGTATTCATCAGTACATGGAAAACACCAAGGAGTTTGCCCGCGAACACGGTTATGTTGAAACTATCCTTGGCAGGCGCCGTTACCTTAAAGATATTCATTCGGCTAATGCCGTGGTACGGGGCTATGCCGAACGAAATGCCATAAATGCCCCTATTCAGGGTTCATCGGCCGACATGATTAAAATAGCGATGATCAACGTTTTTAATGAAATTCAAAAACTACACCTAAAATCCAAAATGATTTTGCAGGTACATGACGAATTGGTTTTTGACGTACACAAAGATGAAGTGGAACTGCTTAAAACTTTGGTTGAAGATAAAATGATTCATGCCATCGAGTTGGATGTGCCATTGATAGTAGACATAAACACCGGAAACAACTGGTTAGAAGCACACTAAACCAATGCTATCTTTTTTCGGGTTTTTCCAAAATAACTTTCAAGTTTTGTAAACTGGTTTTCAGTTGAGGCCCAAGCATGGTATCCATATCCATAAACACAAGCATCAGATTCATGGGATAACTCATTTTTCCGTAAAACCCCCATTTCACAAGGGTCAGACTATCGCCAAGGCTGTCCGTGATAAAATAGGCGTGACCTGTCGCTTCCTGAGGCTCATAAAATCGCATTTCAAAATTGATCTTTTTGTTGGAATTTACACTAACAATCTCTTGTTCGCCTTTGCCTACTTCTTTATTCTCACTTTCCCAGCCAGCCACAGCGCCAACGGTTCCGTCGATACCCGTAAAGGTTTTCTTCATCGTTGGATCCATCTGGTTCCAAACGCTGAAATTATCTTGGTTTTTAAGTAACTTCACATAATTAAAAACCTTAGAAACCGGTTGTTTGATAGTGATTTCGCGTTCAACAGCATATTTTTTATTAACTAATAAAGCGGCGATCAGTACTAACACCACAATGCCTAAAATAAATAGCCCAGTAATTTTTAAGAATTTCATAATTATCCGTTTTGTTTTGTGATCATTGAATTGTTTACCAATTAATATAATGTACCTGAAAGCCGGTAGCTTTATATGATTCAATTACCTGAACCCGGGAAGCCTCTGCTTCTTTTTTGGTATTAAAACCATTGGAAGTCCTGTGGCCACGGTCGGCTTTGCCCCAATTGGGAACCGTTTTCAATAAAATATTATTGTATTTATAATTCAGGTCGTAGGCTTGTTTCTCTTTGTGTACATTACTGATAAACAGATGATATTTAGGTTTTTTTCCTCCGGACGGATCACAATAACAAGAAGAGAAAACATAATAATAATAAGGACCCCGGTCGTATTTCGGTAACGGGGCATTGATGAAAATACTGGTCCCTGTTTCTGCTTCTTTCTTTGGCGGATTAATGTTATTTCGATAAACGTCGCCAACAAAATCATAGCAAACAGTAATCCCGGCGATCAACAAATCCATATCGCCATCTTTATCATAGTCGCACCATAAAGCTTTACCATTACTCAATCCCGGTAAACCCGCAGCTATTTTCTCAAAATCAAAAGCACTATTATTTTTATAAACCAGCGTGTAAGGCCTTTCCATAGATTCGCCTGTCATCACCACATCCGGATCACCATCACCGTCAAAATCGGCCACATCAATACTGCACGACTTCAGCGGGCGCATGCTTTCGGGCATATCCCGAAAAAACGAACCCTCATTGGAATAAACATGTAATTCGGGGTACCCCTCCTTATTTTTACCGCTTATAATAAAATCCAAATCGCCATCACCGTCAAAATCAGCCCAGGCGGCATCGCTATTCTCCAATGGTACAAATGATTGGCTGATTTTATAATATTTCCCATTATCGTTACGATAAATTGCGGTAAACGGACCCCGGCCATCGTTTCCGGTAATTAATAAATCCAGATCACCGTCGCCGTCAAAATCGCCCCAACGGACAGAGCCATCGTAAACGCCCGGAACATCAAGTACCATTTTTGTAAACAACCCGCCATCGTTTCGATAAATGATAGTAACCAACCTGTTGTCAAAACGTTTCCCGGTGGCGAGGATATCCAAATCACCGTCATGGTCAAAATCGCCCCATTCCAGGGAACCATCTGTCAACGGTGTAAAAGAAGTTTTCATCGGTGTGAAATGACGATTACCATCATTACGGTACAACACCATAACGGGCTTGTTAAATTGGTTGAGGCCTGTCATTACAATATCCTGATCACCATCTTTATCTACATCGGCCACTGCCGCATCACCCCGATACAAGGCCTGAAAAGGAGAAGCTGTTGGCATAAACCGGTTATCCTTTGCTTTAAGGACCACCTGGGAAAGAACAAGATGGCGGCTATTCAAATATCTGTCACCGGCCAAAAACACATCCGGGAAACCGGAATGATTAACATCCAGCCAACTCATAACAGGTTGCATTACACCACTTAATTTGGTATTTACTTTTGTGAATACCTGAGCCTTAGCCGTTGCAACTATCAACACAACCCCAAGAAGCATGACAAGTGTCTTCTTCATATCCATAAAAAAATAATTAATTTTTCAAACACTAAAAGTAAAAATAATTTACGGAACAACACATAAGCCCATAGAACAATATAGTAACAATTTACAAAATTCAACATTTTTTGTAATTTGGTCTGCACAAAAGCCTTAAGTTTTTATGAAATATTCATTTATTTTTACTATTATTTTTACTGTTTTCTTTGGTGCCTGCAGAAATCCTTTTCTTTCGAATAAAGAAAAATCAGCAGCCCCGGAATCTGTAAATTTATTGGATTCCATTTTGTTACGGAAAAAAATTACAGGCCTGACCGACTATAGTTCAACTAATTACTTTATTTATCGCGGACAACCTATGGGGTATCAATTTGAATTGTTTAAAAAATTCGCAAAATACCTGAACGTATCTGCCGAGTTACAAGTTGATGACGATTTGGAAGCCAGCATGCAGAAATTAGCCGACATGCGTGTCGATATACTGGCCATGGGGCTTACCGTAACCTCTGAACGAAAACAGCATATGCTTTTTACCCGGCCATTGTTCTTTACACGTCAGGTTTTGGTGCAACGCAAGCCCAAAGGATATAAAAAAATGGCCACTGCCGATGAGATTGAATCTCACCTGATAAGAAATACCATCGACCTTGCAGGCAAAACCATTCACATTCAAAAAGGTACAATCTATTATAAACAATTGCTAAATATTGAAAACAACATTGCCGACAGCATCCATATTGTTCAGGATACCATTGAAACAGAACAGCTTATTGCCATGGTAGCCAAAGGAAAGATAGGCTATACGGTGGCTGACGAAGTGCTTGCTAAAGTCGCAGCCAAAATTTATCCCAGTATTGATGTGAAAATGCCCATAAGTTTTCATCAAAAAATAGCGTGGGCTGTACGCAAAGACCAAAAAGCATTGTTAGATACACTGAACTCCTGGCTTTCAACTTTCGACAAAAGCTTAGAAGCACGCTTACTTTACAATAAATATTTTAAAAACATAAGCAGCAGACGAATTGCCAAAAGCGAATATTTTTCATATACAGGAAACAGACTTTCTCCCTATGATGAGATAATCAAAAAGGCAGCTGTAAAACTGGGTTGGGACTGGCGCATGCTTGCTTCGATGATTTATCAGGAATCCCAATTTAAACCAACGGTTCGTTCGTGGGTAGGCGCCTATGGTTTGATGCAACTCATGCCCGAAACCATGCAGGAGTTCAACGTAGATACAACTTCGAGCCCTGGTGCACAAATTAAAGCCGGTATCCGGTTACTCAGATCTTTTGAAAATCAATTACCCGGAACAATTACGGATTCTGTTGAACGAATTAAGTTTACACTGGCTTCATACAACGGTGGGCTTGGCCACATACTTGATGCACGCCGTTTAGCAGCCAAAAACGGGAAAAATCCTAATAAATGGAGCGGTAATGTAGATTATTTCGTACTCCATTTATCAGAAAAGAAATACTACCACGATCCGGTAGTCAGAAACGGATATATGCGCGGATGGGAAACGTATCAATTTGTAAATGAAATATTTGACCGCTACCAACGCTATAGGACACTCATCAACAAATAATCAGCGACAACTAAAAAAAGCCCGGAAAATACCGGGCTTTTCAACAATTAATTACAACCTTTAAGAAATTTTTATTTGCCTGCTCAATTTGGCTTCTTCCTCTTTTTTAGGCAATGTCAGCAACAGAATACCATTCTTGTAATCCGCTTTTATTTTTTCCACATCAATGGTTTTTGGCAAAGTAAATGAGCGGCTAAAACTGCTATACACAAACTCACGGCGTGTATAGTTATCCTCTTTTTCTTTCTTCTCTTTTTTCTGCTCCGACGAAATGGTCAATTGATAATTGTCGAGGTTGATTTTGAATGCATCCTTGCTCATACCGGGAGCAGCCATTTCAAGAATAAATTTGTCATTTTCTTCTTTGATATTCACGGCAGGAATATCACCACTGTTTTCATCTACACGACCCAAAAAATTTCTTTCCAGATTTTCTATCAAATCCGTAAAGGTTGGATACTGATTAAATCTTACTAAGTTCATGACTAAACCCTCCATATTTTAATTTGTTTAACAATTAAGTTTACACCTCACGTCTTTCAAATTAAATACCAAAACAAAAAACAGATGCTTTTAATGAAAAAGCACGCCATATAGTCATGTTAAATGAGTTAATCATGTCAAAATGACTTGTTCTGAATAAAATATTTGTCGGTATAATATATTGATGTTGTATCTTTGCAAAGCATCAAGTAAAAGAAATTGGATAAAATCATAAATAGCCTGCGTCCCGGAAAGATACTTATCCCCATACTGATTGGGTTAGGTGTCAGTGCCTGGCTGCTCTACCGTAATTTTGATGCCAACGCTTTTAGTTTTGTAGTAATTACGTGGCATACGTTGCTTTTTTTAATAATTGCCATCCTGATGATGCTGGTGCGAGACGTTTCATATATGTACCGCCTGATTGTGCTTACAGGATATCGCCTTAGCTGGAAACGGGCTTTTCAAATCATCATGCTTTGGGAATTTAGTTCTGCAATTTCGCCATCGGTAGTGGGGGGAACAGCACCCGCCATATTTTTTCTTTACAAAGAAGGGCTTAGCGCCGGCAAAAGCACGGCCGTTGTTTTAACTGCTATTTTTTTGGATGAGATGTTTTTCATTATCTCGGTACCGTTAGTTTATCTTTTTTACGGAAACAATATTTTCCCTCCCGATTCAAAAAATTACGCTGAAATTATTTACGCTTTTTACATTGGATATGGTGTTATATTCGTTTACACCTTGTTTCTAACCTATGCTTTATTTATCAATCCGCAATTGTTTAAATCATTTTTGTCGTGGGTATTTCTATTTCCGTTACTCCGTCGTTGGCGAATGCGCATCCGCAAATCAGCTAACCAACTCATTGACACGTCAAAAGAAATAAAAGGTAAATCATTCGGATATTGGGCCAAAAGCGGCCTGTCAACCATACTTTCATGGACGGGCCGCTATTGGGTGGTAAACTTTCTGTTAATGGCATTTTTTGAATCTTCCCATAATTTTTATGACCAGTTTCTGATTTACGGGAGACAACTCAGCATGTGGATTATCTTACTGGTTAGCCCTACTCCGGGTGGAAGTGGTATTTCTGAATATATATTTATCGACTTTCTCGGCGATTTTATCCCCAATCCGGCATGGGGTACCACACTGGCTATTATCTGGCGACTTATCTCTTATTATCCCTATCTTGCTGCCGGTGTAATTATTCTTCCCATTTGGATACGGCACATTTATCAGGTCAATAAAAAATACAAATTGGTACGCTAATTTTTTCTCTAACAGTATTTCAATCGATTGAACCCATTCATTGAGCACCGCATAAAATTATCTATTTCAATTAAGGAAAACAGCTGTTGGCAAATCGTAACAGTACTCCCCCATTTTTCGTTAACTTTGTAGTCGAAATCAAACATTAAAAACAATATCATGTCAACAAAAATTTCAGACAAAATAAAACCAGGCGTAGCCACCGGCGACGATGTACAGACTATTTTTCAATACGCCAAAGAACAACATTTTGCCATTCCGGCTGTAAATGTTGTAGGCTCCAACTCTATCAATGCAGCTATGGAAGCGGCAAAAGAAGTTAATTCTCCCATAATTATTCAGTTTTCCAACGGGGGCGGTGCATTTTTTGCCGGTAAAGCCATTAGTAATGAAGGCCAAGAAGCAGCTATTGCCGGATCCATTGCAGGGGCGCAACAGGTACATCTTCTTGCCGAAAAATATGGAATCCCGGTTATTTTGCATACCGACCATTGTGCAAAAAAACTCATTCCATGGGTTGAAGGATTACTGGACGCAGGAGAAGCGTATTACAAATTACACGGAAAACCACTTTTCAGCTCGCATATGCTGGATTTGTCCGTTGAACCCCTGGATGAAAACCTTGAAATTTCCAAACGTTTCCTGAAAAGAATGAGCAAAATGGGGATGACCCTCGAAATTGAGCTGGGCATTACCGGTGGTGAAGAAGACGGTGTGGACAACTCAAGTATCGAAAACTCCAAATTATATACCCAACCTGAAGAAGTTAACCACGCTTACGAAGAACTTCTCTCGGTGAGCCCCCGTTTTACAATTGCCGCAGCTTTCGGAAATGTACATGGAGTTTATAAACCCGGAAACGTAAAACTGGAGCCTGTTATCCTGCACAACTCACAGGTATATATTCAGAAAAAACATAACACAGCTGAAAATCCGGTAAACTTCGTATTTCACGGTGGCTCGGGTTCCGAACCTGAAAAAATTAAAGAAGCCGTTTCGTATGGTGTGGTAAAAATGAATATTGACACCGATACCCAATGGGCTTTTTGGGATGGTGTTCGTAATTATGAAGCCAATAATCACGATTATCTCCAAGGGCAAATCGGAAATCCCAAAGGAGAAGATATTCCAAACAAAAAATATTACGATCCGCGCAAATGGCTTCGTGCCGGTGAAGAATCGATGAGGGATCGCCTGAAACAGGCTTTTGTAGATTTGAATTGCCTCGACCGCTATTAAAATAAAATAATGAATTCGGGGGTAGCTACCCCCGAATTCATTATTTTTATCGCATGCTTAGCTATCCGCCAAAAATACTTATTGCCTTTGGTGAAACTTTTTCTGAAAAAAACGGAGAATTTCTAAACTGGCTGATTCAAAACGGATATCCCGAACTTTCGGCATTAAGTAGTGCTATACGTGGTAGTTATGAAGCAGCTGATTGGTTGTTGAAAAATAAATTTCCGCATCTCGCTGCCCTTGACGGTGCCATTGACAAGCAAGCGGGAGCCTACAGTTGGTTGCGGAAAAATAATTTCGACTTTTTAGTGGTATTTGCCGATGCAGTCAACGAACGAACCGAAGCCATCGAATGGCTCAAAAAAAACCAACTTGAAATCTTCCTGATTCTGGCACAAAAAATCAGAAATTTCCGCGACAGCCAAACCTACGATTATCACAAAATACATTTTTAAAAAGGAAGCACCGTCGAATGTTTTACTTCATTCAACACAAATGAACTCCTTATTTGTCCCACATGAGGCAAAGTAGAAATCTGTTTGGAATAAAAAGAATGATAAGCATCCAAATCGCGGACAATCACTTTTAATAAAAAATCATTTTCGCCACCCATCAGGTAACATTCCATAATTTCAGGTATTTTGCCCACAGCATCATAAAACTCCTGAATCTGATCAAATTTCTTGACTTCGAGCGAACCTGAAAGAAACACCAAAACAGATGGCCCCACTTTTTTGCGATTTACCACAGCCACGTATTTTGAAATGACCCCCCTATTTTCAAGGCGTTTAATACGTTCGTAAACCGGCGTCTTTGTCATATTTAAACGGGCAGCAATTTCTTTGATGTTTAATTTTGCATCCTGCTGCAGCAATTCTAATATTGTGCGATCTGTGTTATCTAGTGTTTGCATGGGAATTTTTCCTTTAATCAATAAATAATCAAAATCATATTCGAATTTATTCCTAATATTTTATATAAAAAAGGAATATTTCTCAAAATTACTACTTTTTACCAAATAAAAGGTATGTATTTATAATTTTGTCAACAAAATAGTAATGTTATGAAAAATTTAGTTTTGCTCGATAAACCCTTTGTTTCCGACTTTTTGAAAGAAACAATAACAAAAAATCATTTTTCGGTTATTGACACCAAACTGGACCCCAAACTGGTATCATCCGACAAATTGCCTTTAGTTTCGCAAGAAGCTGCTATAGCAACCAAAAAATCAGATGAAACCGTTTTGGTATACTCAAATTCTGAGAATGCCATTTCATGGATTGAGAAAAACCTGGAATTTTCATCCTTACCGGATAAAATCCGTTTATTTAAAAATAAAATCCGTTTTCGCGAATTGATTCGCCCCATGTATCCCGATTACTTTTTTAAAGGGGTTCCATTCAATAAACTGGACAAATTAGACATGGAAACCCTCCATTTTCCATTTGTTATCAAACCGGCCATTGGATTCTTCAGTATGGGTGTTTACAAAGTAGATAACGTGACCGAATGGCCCGAAACCCTGAAAAAAATCAAAAAAGAGATAAACGAAAACAAGGCTGTCTATCCCAAACAGGTTATTGACACCACCGATTTTATACTCGAACAGGCTATCGAGGGTGAAGAATTTGCCACAGACTGCTATTTTGATAATGATGGTAAACCTGTGATTTTAAATATGATGCAGCATATTTTTTCTTCGGGAAAAGATGTAAGTGACCGTTTGTACTTCACATCTAAAAAGGTAATTGAAACACATCTTGAAAAAATGACTGCATTTCTTAATAAATTGGCCGATTATGCCGAGGTAAAGGACTTCCCCGCCCACATTGAAGTGCGAATTGACAAAACCGGAAAAATAATACCCATTGAGGTAAACCCCATGCGTTTTGGTGGTTGGTGCTCCTCTCCGGATATGGCATGGTATGCCTTCGGAATTAATGAATACGAATATTTTTTCAACCGAAAAAAACCTGATTGGAAAAATATCCTGCAACAAAAAAATGATAAAGTATATGCTATTGTGATTTTGGACAACAGTACCGGAATCGACGGAAAAGACATCCGTTCGTTTAACTATAAAAAACTATTATCCGATTTTGAAAAACCACTAGATATACGAAAAGCAGATTTTAAAGAATATCCTTTGTTTGGTCTTTTGTTTTGCGAAACCAGCGATCAGAATTCACCAGAAATTAACCGAATCTTAAAATCGGATTTGAAAGAATATATAGAAAGTACTGTAGCAGGAAACTAAAATTTGACAGGATCAAAAAAAGGGAGGTGTTGCCCCCTTTTTTTGATGTTTAACACACTTTTATTACCGCGCTGATTTAAATTGATTTAAAAACCGTAAATCGTTTTCAAAAAACAAGCGTAAGTCGTTCACCTGATATTTCAACATAGTAATGCGCTCAATTCCCATACCGAAAGCAAAACCCGTATATTTTTCACTGTCTATATTACAGGATTTCAATACATTAGGGTCGACCATGCCACATCCGAGAATTTCGACCCAGCCCGTATATTTACAAATATTGCATCCTTTACCACCACAAATATTACAGGAAACGTCCATTTCGGCCGATGGCTCGGTGAAAGGAAAGTAGGAAGGGCGGAAGCGGATTTTTGTATGTTCACCAAAAAGCTCACGTGCAAAATAAAACAAAGTTTGTTTTAAATCGGTAAACGAAACGCCCTCATCCACATAAAGGCCTTCAACCTGATGAAAAATGCAATGTGCACGGGCTGAAATTGCTTCATTACGAAATACCCTCCCGGGGGAAATGGTCCGCAATGGTGGTTGCGAATTTTCCATCACCCGCACCTGTACCGAAGAAGTATGTGTACGCAAAGCAAGGTCTGGATTCTTTTCAATAAAAAAAGTGTCCTGCATATCGCGGGCAGGATGGTCTTCAGGAAAATTCAAAGCACTGAAATTATGAAAATCATCCTCAATTTCAGGCCCTTCTGAAACCGTAAAGCCGATACGTGAAAAGATATCAATAATTTCATTACGCACTATGGAAAGAGGATGGCGACTACCCAGTGGATCCATGGCCGGCAAACTCAAATCAAAACCACTGCCAACCCCTTCGTTTTGGCTGTCCATCGTATCTTTTAGCTGAACAATTTTTTCCAGCACCTCGGTTTTTAACCGATTAATAAGCTTACCTGTTTCTTTTCGCTGCTCTGCAGGAATAAATTTAAAGTCGGCAAATAAAGCCGGTATCAATCCTTTTTTGCTTAGAAACTTGATTCTGAATTCCTCAAGTTGCTCCGGCTTCTCAGCAGAAAAAGCTTCAACTTCTTTTAAGTAAGCAGCTATTTTATTTCTCATCTTGATATTCTTTGCTATTCTAAAACAGTAATTGTCATTGTAACAGGTTCAAGCGGTTTGTCGTGAGCGTCTGTAGGAACATGATCAATCTTATCTACCACATCAAATCCGTCAACCACTTCACCAAAAACGGTATATCCGCCGTCTAAATGAGGTGTGCCACCAAGGGTTTTATAGGTTTCCCGCTCTTCGTTGGTAAATACGTGGCCGGTTCGGGCACTAACAGCATCGAGATATTTATCATCAACTTTTTGCCCTACAACAATATAAAATTGCGAACCACTGGAGGCTTTTTGGGGATTAACATTGTCGCCCATGCGAGCTGCGGCTAAAGCTCCTTTCTTATGAAAATGATTGGGCAATATTTCGGCAGGAATGGTATAGCCAGGATCATTTCGACCGTCTTTATTTCCACCACCTTGAATCATAAAATCCTTAATAACACGATGAAAGGGAGATTGGTTAAACCATCCTTCTTTAATCAGTTTAATAAAATTATCACGATGCCGGGGAGTATCGTTATAAAGGACAGCTGTAATATCTCCAAATTTAGTATGGATAATGATAAGTGTTTCAGGTTTCGAATTTTGTGCCATAAGGGGAATGCTTATTATAAGACTTAAAACAAAAACAATTTTTTTCATGCTAAAATATTCATTAATTCAGCGCTGCAAAATTAGGAAAAAGAAGCATCGGTATCATTTCTTAAGGCAGTGTTTACATGTTTAAAAAACACTACTTATCAAAAAGCTATAAATTATATATTTTCTGAACATCGACCACCGATTAACGATATTACGATTTTGAAAAAATGGAACTATCAAAAAAAAAGCTGATTCCCACGAACAGGGAATGCAGCCTTTTTTGTTTCATTATGATACAAAGTTTACTTACGTATAACCTTTCGGGTAGAATAATTAATCTTAAGTGCATTTGCTTTACGCAACTGCTGCTTAACATCCGTCACAATTCCCATTTTGGTATTCATATCAACTTTTAAAGAAGTGGTAAGCAACTTACGGTCGGCTTCGTTACGTGCCTGGCGCTCTTTGACTACAAACTGCTGGATATCACCTACTGTTGCATAAGCATCGTTAAGCTGAATACGCGAATTATTTCCATAAAGTGTTTGATTAACCGGTTCACCAATATAAATATAACTAACCAACGACTTTTTTTCCAATTTTTGAACCTCAGTAGCTTCCGGCAACTTTACCCTTACCAATAATGTATTCTCACGCATGGTAGTTGTTACCATGAAAAAGAATAACAGCATAAAGATAATATCAGGTAATGAAGACGTATTGATAGCTGATGAACCTTTTGTCCTTTCTGTTTTAAATTTTGCCATACTATTGTCCTCCTACATTTTCAGGCTCAGCCTCTGAAACACGAACAGGAACCAGTTTATTGATGATCTTAACTTTCTTATCATCCATCAGCTGATCGTATTTTATGCCATAATATTTCAGCGATTGTTCGTCCTTCATATCATTAAAGGCACGTGCCAGTTCATTTTGAACTTTAATATACATTTCGTAAGAAGTTCCCCTGTCGTTTTTCAAAGAAATAATCCCTTTGGTCATCAGTACTTTTTTACCTAATTCAGGTATATATTTTTCCTGTACCTCGGGATAAGCCTTATTATTGAGATGAATAGCCATAAAATCTTTTACTTTTTCAGCCAGGTTTGAAACATTACCCGGTTTACCATTAACTAATAAAAGATCGTGGCTGTTAATGAGGACTTTAAGTACATTTCGGTCTTTAACATCCACATTTTCATTCTTATTCTCAACAGGCGGGGGCAGCTTCCTGGTGATACCGGTATCAACATCCATGGTTGTGGTAACCAGGAAAAAAATCAATAAAAGAAAGGCGATATCCGCCATTGACCCGGCATTAATTTCTGGTGCTGCTCTTTTAGCCATAATTTGTTATTTATTTAAATAATTTTACAACTCCTGAATACAGGATAGCAAGTATTGACAATCCAAAAGAAATATACGTTGCATACAAGCCCATACCTACTAATTTGGAAGTTTCGGCAGTAATGTGGTATTTTTCCAATTGGAGTGCTGATAATTGATTGGTGGCTAAGCCATAAGCAACTACCAACACAACGACCAGCAATACAACGCTTAACAGCATTTTAATTAGATTCTTGGGGTTTACCAGAATGGTGAACAATGGTGCAATAATTATGACAGCCACACCCAGTACCAGTAAGAATTTACCCCAATTAAGGAACGCATCTGTACTTATGGCGCCAAGGTAGAATAAAATCCCCGGCACTGCTGACAAAATTAACAGCACGTACAGTATCCAACGGGTGAAATTTGCTACTTTATCTTTCATGGCAGCTTATTTTTTGTAATGTTGAGCCACAAGGTCAATAAATGCAATGGAAGTATCTTCCATATCGTTTACCAAGCTGTCAATTTTAGAAATGATGTAATTGTAGAAAACCTGAAGAATAACAGCAACAATCAAACCGAATACGGTTGTCAACAGCGCTATCTTAATACCTCCGGCAACAACTGCGGGACTAATATCTCCTGCAACAGCAATATCGTCAAAAGCCTTGATCATACCAACTACAGTCCCCATAAAACCAAGCATAGGGGCCAATGCAATAAATAAAGAAATCCAGCTAACACCACTTTCCAAACGGCCTGTAACTACGCTACCATAAGAAATGATTGATTTTTCCACATCTTCCAGCCCATTGTCATAACGGTTGAGGCCTTCAGCAAAAATAGCAGCCACAGGGCCTCGTGTATTTCGGCAAATTTCTTTGGCACCATCCACATTATCATTGTTCAACGCTTCTTCCACATTTTTCAACAACTTTTTAGAATTAATGGAAGCCATACTTAAATAAATAATACGTTCAATGGCGATAGCCAAACCAAAAATAAGGGTTAACAAAATAACGCCCATAAACCCGGGACCACCTTCGATAAATTTCTCTTTCAGAACCTGGTGGAAAGATTTAG
Source organism: uncultured Bacteroidota bacterium (assembly GCA_913055825.1). Taxonomy (GTDB): domain Bacteria; phylum Bacteroidota; class Bacteroidia; order Bacteroidales; family F082; genus Sulfidibacterium. The sequence goes on along the minus strand of CAJXKB010000019.1, from coordinate 13,476 downwards.
GTTGTGCAGGAGCAGCAGTGGCAGCAGCTACAGCAGTAGTATCGGCTGCGGTTGAGTCATTGGTAACAGCGCTTGAATCGTTAGTTACAACGGCTTGATCATTCGCTGCAGCATCCTGGGCAAATACCAGGTTGGAAAACCCAAAACTTAAGAGGGCAGCAATTGAAAATAATGCAATTAATTTTTTCATGATGATTAAAAATTGATTAATACGATTTTACATTTTTTGATTGGGTACAAAAGTAAAAATTAAATTTGATTAACAAACTGATTTATTATTAAATTAATCTGGCTTTCATATATACACACAAAATAGCCAGTTTTTTTTCTTGCGGAGAGGGCGGGATTCGAACCCGCGGTACGCTTTTGGCGCACACACGCTTTCCAGGCGTGCCTCTTCAGCCACTCGAGCACCTCTCCTATTGTTTTTAAGACGCCAAAAGTATAAAAATATTCTTAATCAGCGGATATTTCTCCCCGAATCGGGGTATTCAGATTCTCTCTAAATTTTGTTTCTTCCATGTTTTGCCCCAATAAAAACATTAGCTTGGTCAGCATAGCCTCCGTAGTAGAATCAAATCCACTTAAAACTCCGATATTTTTTAATGCCAGCGACGTATCATATTTCCCTTGATCAACAGCTCCGGCAGGGCATTGTGAAACATTTACCACTGCCAGCCCGTGGTCAACAGCGTGTTTTATTTCTTCCAAAAACCAACCATCGGTAGGGGCATTACCCGATCCGAAAGTTTCCAGCACTATGGCCCGTAAACCGGCTTCATGTATAATAGCATGGACATATTCACGCGTAATTCCGGGAAAAATCTTTAAAATGCCCACCCGCCTGTCCAAAGCCCGGTGTACTTTCAGGTTTTTGAAATTGGGTTTTAAAATATGGTGCCGGTCAAATTTTAAATAAACGCCGGCTTCGGCCAGCACAGGATAATTGGGCGAGACGAAAGCGTTAAAATTCTCCGCATTATATTTAACTGTACGGTTGGCCCGCATAAGCTGATTTTCGAAATAAATACAGACTTCGGGAACTATTGGCGTGTTATCCTCACGGGAGGCAGCCAACTCAATAGCTGTGATAAAATTTTCGCGGCCATCGGTACGTAAAACGCCCAAAGGAAGTTGCGAACCGGTAAAAATGACCGGTTTATTCAAATTTTCCAACATAAAACTCAATGCGGAAGCAGTATAGGCCATAGTATCGGAACCATGTAACACAACAAACCCATCAAAGGAAGCGTAATTTTTTTCAATGATGTCGGCCAGTTGCACCCAATGGGTAGGATGCATATCGCTGGAGTCGATTAATGGGTCGAAACAATGAAATTCAAGTTTATAATTGAACCGCTTTAATTCAGGGATCTGGTCATAAATTCCCTCAAAATTAAAAGGCTGAAGGCTACCTGTCTCAGGATTTTTTATCATTCCTATGGTACCACCCGTATAAATAATGAGAATGCTGATTTGTTCGTCCATGTTTATTCTAGTTAAATTGAAAACACCTCTTCTGCACTTTTATTGGTTAATTCGGTCACTTCGTCCACTCTTCTTTTTTTTATAGCAGCCACTTTCTCAGCAATATATTTAATGTAAGCACTCTGGTTTCTTTTACCACGAAAAGGAACTGGTGTTAAATAAGGAGCATCGGTTTCCAATACAATCCAGTCTAAAGGGAGTTGTTTTACAACTTCGGCCAACGCGCTGTTTTTAAAGGTAACAATCCCTCCTATTCCAATTTTGAAACCCACATCCATAACTTTTTTGGCATCAGCGAGGCTTCCTGTAAAACAGTGGAAAACACCTTTTAAATCTTCTGTGAGCTCCTCTGTAACAATTTGATATGTCAGTTCAAAAGCGTTCCTGGTATGTATTGAAACCCCAAGGCAGTACTTTTTGGCCCATTGCAGCTGCCTGCGAAAAGCGTCGGTTTGTTGTTCCCGAAAAGTTTCATCCCAATATAAATCAATACCTATTTCGCCCACACCACAATAATTATGTAAAGCCAACTCCTCTTCAACCACTGCCAACTCCTTTTCGTAGTCCGGTTTTACCGAGGTAGGGTGCAAACCCATCATGGGAAAACAATTATTAGGAAAAGTAGTGCTTATATCATTCAACGCTTTCAGCGTACTGCTGTCTATATTAGGTAAAAGCATCCTTTTTACTCCTGCATCAATCGCATTTTTAACAACCTGATACCGATCTGTATCAAATTCCTCAACATAGAGATGTGTGTGTGTATCTGTCAAAAACATTTGGCAAAAATAGGAAAAGAAAAAAGGTTGCCCCTTACGGAACAACCTTTTTTTATCATAGTTAATAATTTTACATCATGCCGGGCATGCCACCACCACCCATTGGAGGCATGGCGGGAGCCGCAGGAGCATTCTCATCTTTATGTTCACTCAATACACATTCGGTAGTCAACAACATGCCTGCAATTGAAGCAGCATTTTCAAGCGCAATACGGGTTACTTTAGTTGGATCGATAACACCAGCTTTAAGCAGGTTTTCATACACTTCGGTACGTGCATTGAAACCAAAATCGCCCTCACCTTCTTTTACTTTGTTTACGACCACTGAACCTTCCAGCCCTGCATTTTCAACAATCTGACGCAAAGGCTCTTCAATAGCTCTTTTTATAATAGCAATACCGGTATTCTGATCTTCATTTTCAGCTTTCAAATTTTCTAATGCTTGAATAGCACGGATAAAAGCCACACCACCACCGGGAATAATTCCTTCTTCAATGGCAGCACGGGTAGCGGCCAAGGCATCTTCAAAACGGTCTTTCTTTTCTTTCATTTCCACTTCGCTGGCAGCACCTACATAAATCACTGCCACACCACCGGCCAGTTTAGCGAGGCGTTCCTGTAATTTTTCTTTGTCATAATCAGAAGTAGTCGTTTCAATTTGAGCTTTGATTTGGTTGACGCGGGCATCAATGTTTTCTTTAGCGCCTTTACCACTGACAATTGTCGTATTTTCTTTGTCGATAGTGATTTTTTCGGCTTCACCTAACATTTCGATGGTGGCATCTTCCAGCTTATACCCTTTTTCTTCCGAGATGACAGTACCACCGGTCAGGATAGCAATATCTTCCAGCATTTCCTTACGACGATCGCCAAATCCGGGAGCTTTAACGGCAGCAACTTTCAATGAACCACGCAAACGGTTAACTACCAAGGTCGCCAACGCTTCGCCTTCGATATCTTCAGCAATTATCAACAAAGGTTTACCACTTTGAACGGCTTTTTCGAGTATAGGCAACAGGTCTTTCATCACCGAAATTTTCTTGTCGTAAATCAGAATATACGGTGATTCGTAAACAACCTGCATTTTTTCGGTATCCGTTACAAAATAAGGTGAAATATAACCGCGGTCAAACTGCATGCCTTCCACAACATCCACGTAAGTTTCGATACCCTTGGCTTCTTCGATGGTGATTACGCCTTCTTGTTTAACCTTGCCCATGGCATCAGCAATAAGTTTACCGATGGTGTGGTCGTTGTTAGCAGAAACTGCAGCAACCTGTTCTATTTTTTCCTGATGGTTACCAATTTCTTTGGTTTGTGCCTTCAGCGATTTAATGACTTCCTTAACAGCTTTTTCCACCCCTCTTTTTAAATCCATAGGATTGGCGCCGGCAGTTACGTTTTTTAAACCGGTAGCCACAATAGCCTGTGCCAAAACAGTAGCGGTAGTTGTACCGTCTCCGGCCTGGTCGTTAGTTTTGGAAGCCACTTCTTTCACCATCTGAGCACCCATATTTTCAACGGCGTCAGTCAGTTCAATTTCTTTGGCAACGGTAACACCGTCTTTAGTAACCTGTGGTGCGCCAAATGATTTGTCAACAATAACGTTTCTTCCTTTGGGGCCTAAAGTTACTTTAACTGCATTCGATAATGCATCAACTCCCTTTTTAAGATTTTCTCTTGCTTCTAAGTTAAATAAAATGTCTTTTGCCATTTTTTTAAATTTTTTATACTGTGATTAATAATTTCTAAATAACCTGTTATATGACAGCTAAAATATCCGATTCAGGCATGATCAGATAATCTTTATCACCAATGGAAATTTCTGTTCCGGCATACTTGGCATATAACACCGAGTCGCCCACCTTTACACTGATTTTGCTATCCTTATCAGGGTCCGGAATCGCCACTACTGTTCCTTTCTGTGGTTTTTCTTTAGCCGTGTCAGGAATAATAATTCCTGTGGCAGTTTTTTCTTCTGCCGGGGCGGGTTCAACAACAACTCTGTCGCCCAGCGGTTTAATGTTCAATTTTCCCATATTCTTAATGCTTTAATCGTTATATATTTTGAACTGCCTTAGTGCTGTCATATTTTATGCCAAAAGAGATTGCAAAAAAAAATGTCAGAATCTTATGACATTCTGACATTTTTAATAAAAATATTATGTTGTACTATTTCTTCTTTCCTTTTTTATCAGGTGTTGCCTGGTTGGGATTTTGTTGAATGGGGGGTGCTGTAAAATCAACCGCAGGTTGTTTTACCTTGTTAATTTTATTCTGTAATTCGCTATTTTGCTGATCAACTGCACCGCCGTTTCGCGGGATGATCATCGTAGCCGTCAGGCTAAGCACCAAAAGGACCACGGCGAGTGTCCAGGTTGCTTTCTCAAGAAAATCGGTAGTTTGACGGGCACCCATAAACTGTGTTCCGCTGCTGAAGTTAGCAGCCAATCCGCCTCCTTTAGGATTTTGTACCAAAACTATCAATCCGAGAAGGACACAAACAATCAAAATCAGTATGGAAATGAAAATATACATTGTCTAAAATCTTTAATTTTTTAAGTTCTTTTCAGCTTTTTTAATAAGGGCTGCAAAGTAAGTACTTTTTTCGGGAAATTTCAAAATTAATTTTTCATAAATACGGATAGCCTTTTCATAGTGCCCCTGATCAATATAAATATTAGCAAGTGTCTCGCTAACAATGTTTTGCTGATCAACTACACTTTGCTTTGCATAATCAACCGGATCGTAAAAACTGTTCTTTGGCCGTGAAATGGATGGTGCTTTTCTAATAAAATCTTCTATAATATCCTGATTGCTTCTCGCTTTTGAAGATTTTTGTACTTGTTTTTTCTTTTGTTTTTTTTCCGCCTCGATCGCCCGAATCCGGTCTTCAATCATTTTTTTTAATTCCTCAACGGTATAAGATCGGGCTGTAGCCTCGGGCTCAACATTTTGACCCGAAGATTCCTGTGTACTCACATCAATAGTTTTTTCAGCCAACGAACTGTCAACAGCATTTTCTATTTGCGGGTCAACTGTTTCCGTTCGTTTTTTTTCAATATTTTTCTCTTCCTGCGATTGCACTGGTTTAACCTCAGGCTTGTTTATTTCAACACTTTCTTCATCGGGCAACACAATACGAACAGTGGATTCGTTAAGCCGATCGATGTGTTTTTTAAGAATCCTCCGGCTTCCGGCATAAATGGAAGTGGTTTTCAACTCAGCATCATAAAGAACATTTTTATCGACATACAACTTCATCGTGAGCAACACCCGGGCCGACTGGCAATATGGAAAATCCTTTACCAAATTCACCAAATCGGAAAGTGAGGCCTCCTTTAGCTTTTCGGATTGCTGCAAATATTCGATAAATTGTTCTTTATTCATACTGCGAATTTATGGAAAAGATTTGATTACCAGTTTACCACCGATTTATTAAAAATATTATCGGCCAGGTCTTCTACAATTTGTTTCAGTAAATCATCTTTTACCTCACTTAAATTTTGAGTAGATGGATAATCCACAAATTGTGAAAATTGAGATTCAAAATCTTTTTTTGGCTCCAGTTTGTTGGTGAAGCGCACGTTAACGGTTATCGTCAGGCGGTTTAGAGCTGAAGTTTGGTCGGCCTGGATGGCAACCGGTGTCGTTTTATAATCTGTAATTTCTCCTTCCAGGGCGAGGTCACCGTTTTTCTCCACCATGCGCAAATTGGTTTGCGAAGTAAATTTATCGCGAAGCGCATTCGTGAAAATCGAGCTCAATGTAGGCTCTACCAAAGAAGCCTTGTTCGGAAAGTACTGAACCGATATGGTTTTGGCGCCGGGTGGAATGGAAGCCCCTGTAAATGAATAAACACCACAAGCCGTAACTAATACGGCCAAAACAATCATAAAAAGTATTTTCCCACTTAAAAGCAAGACTTTATAACTGCTGAAAAGTTGATTCTTTTTCTGTGCCAAGGTGTTTTTTTTGCAAAGATAAAAATATTGTTTTCCACCTGAAAAAACTACCTTCGCATTAAAAATTCATGCTATGATATTGTCCGGATTGAGCCCCGCCAAAAATTATCTACTGAGAGGGTTGTTTATATTACTGTTGTTGACGGGAGCATGCAACTCAGGGTTGCAAAAGAAAAAAGCCGAAAACCCAAAAACCATTTTGTCTTCAGAACGAAATTTTCAAGCCGGTAAATTTTATCCTAAAGTTGTTTGCGCAAAACAACCTTTTTTCTCGTATGCCCTTTACCTTCCGAAAAAATATAATCCTGACAATCATCTTCCTGTAGTTTTTTTCTTTGATGCCCATGCCAGGGGATGGCTTCCGGTTAAAAAATATCACCAAATCGCCGATAGCTTGGGTTACATGCTGGTTGCTTCCAACAATTCAAAAAACGGACAAACTTCTACAAAACGAAATGAGATTATTTACGCTTTCATGGCCGATGTAGAACAGCGGTTCAGCATCAACAGCAGCAGGATTTATACCGGAGGGTTTTCAGGCGGAGCACGTATTGCTGCCGGAATCGCACTTTTTAACAAGGGTATTGCCGGTGTAATTGGTTGTGCAGCAGGTTATCCCCAAATATCAACTTCTGTCATGACCAATTTTCCTTATGTAGGTATTGTGGGAAATAAAGATTTTAATTTTCTGGAAATGATTTCACTGGAACGAAAAATGAAATTATCTCATCAACCCCATCAATTGTTGGTTTATGACGGTAAACACGACTGGCCCCCGGCTACAGTAATGAAACAAGCATTTTTATTTTTAGAAACCGAGGCCATGCGTAGAAGGTTGGCACCCAAAAACAGGTTCATTATCAAACAAATACGAGCAAAACTGGAACATGAACATAATGCTGTCAATCCAACAACAAACCCATTGGCACAGTTTAATGCTGATAAAAAACTCGTAAGTTATCTCAATGGGTTGGTTCCGGTTAAAACTTACCAAAATGAGATGGAAAAACTAAGCAGGCTTCCTTCATTTCAGCGGGAAAAAGCAAAACTGGAAAATTTATACCGACTGGAAAGCAAAAGTCAACAAATGCTGGCCGGTGCACTAAGAACCAAAGGCACACCGTGGTGGAAAAAGGAAATTACCCAATTGTACAACAATGAAAAAATGGCTAAAAACAACGAAGCAAAGCTAATGAACCGCCGATTGCTAAACTACCTCAGCCTGATGTCATATTTGTATGCCGATGCCAACCTGAAACAGGGAAATCCGAGGGGATCAGCAAAATTTTTGATAATCTATGGAAAAGTTGACCCAACTAATCCGGAAGTTTATTTTTTGCAGGCAAAGCAAAAAGCCATGTTAGGGGCCCCGGAAAAAGACATCCTGAACCTGATGCAAAAAGCAGTTCAACTTGGATTTAATGCCCCCGGGCGAATTAAAAGTCTGGGGAAAGCTGCCGCCCTCCCCAATTCCACCGGTTTTCAAAAAATATTAAAACAGGCAACCGAAAACTTTCAAAAATCGCAACACTTTTGATTTATCATAAGGGTACACTGATTTAGAACATATTCTAAATAGCTGCATTGCCATATTTTACATTAACAGGAATTATTTTCTTGGTAAAAAATTTGTTAATTTTGAACAACCAAAACATAACCTCATGAAAAATTTTGTTGTCCATCAGCTGCTTGAGCATGCGCTAATCGCCCATCCCGAACAGGAAATCGTATCGGGAAATCACCGTTTTACCTTTCGTGAATTTCATTCGCGTGTCCTAAAATTGGCCAACAGCCTGAAAGTACACGGCGTAAAAAAAGGGACTGTCGTCGGGGTGTTGGATGTAAATTCGCACCGTTTTCTCGAAATGCATTATGCCTTATCAATGCTGGGTGCTGTTTTGCATACTATCAACTTCAGACTGGCGCCTGAGCAAATGGTTTATTCTATGATTCACGCTAGCGACGAATGGATTTTTGTATCAGATGTTTTCGCCCCGGCTGTAAAACCTGTCATACCTAAATTTCCCAAATGGGTACTTATGAGCGACGATACTTCGCAGGCTCTTCCCGATGCCAAACAGGCATTTCATTATGAGAATCTGGTAAATGAAGGAAGCGAAAACCCCATTTCTGAAGCTGCTGAAGTAAAAGAAACAGATATTTTTTCCATTTTTTACACAACAGGCACAACCGGAAAGCCCAAAGGAATTCCTTACGAACACAAGACTATCTTAACAGGAGCTATTCAGCTTTTTCACCATCTGGCATTGCATAAATACGGAGCAAGGGTCAGCAGCCGTGATGTGTTTATGCCGTTGATTCCCTTTTTCCACATTCATGCCTGGGGTATGGCTTTTTTCCCTATTTATCTCGGTGCCAAATTAGTTTTACCCGAAGCCGCTGACGCTGCAAAACAGCAAGCTATCATCGAAAAAGAAAAAGTAAGCTGGCTTAACATGGTTCCCACCCAACTGCAAATGTTGCTGGAGCAGAAAAACTTCGGTCATGTAAAAATCCTTACCGGAGGAAGTCCGTTTGCATCGGGTATTGCAAAACGTGCACATGATGCCGGTGTAAATTTCAGCCTGATTTATGGCGGTTCCGATCAGTTGGCCACTGCTATTTCGGTAGTTCCCGAAAATATTGAACCCGACTCGGCAGAAGCCCTTGAATGGCGTCGCGTTGGGATGCGCCCCTTACCACTCGTGGAAATTTCCATTCGCGATAAGCAGGGAAATGAAGTTCCCCATGACGGGAAAACACTGGGAGCCGTTTGGGTAAGAAGTCCGTGGCTGCCAAACGGATATTTCAAGGAACCTGAAATCACAAAAGCACATTTTATCGATGGCTGGTTCCGGACCGGAGATTTGGGATTTTTCCATCCCAATCACCTGTTATATGTTGCTGATCGTGAAGGCGATGCCATTAAAAGTGGTGGCGAATGGATCCCAACCGGCATGCTCGAAGCCATCATATCCGAACATGAGGCGGTAGCACAGGTAGCCGTCATTCCAAAAAAAGATGAACAATGGGGACAACGGCCTCTCGCGATACTGAAAAAAAGAACAGATGTTTCAGAAAATGCTTTACGCGATTTTCTCCTGTCCAAAGTGAAAGAAGGTAAACTGGCCAAATTCTGGATTCCGGATACTTTTACTTTCGTAGATGAAATTCCGCTGACCAGTGCCGGAAAACTAAACAAAAAAGTATTGCGTGACCAATATTCGGGTTAACCCGATTCATTTAAAAGAAGAAATAAAAACAAAAACATAACCTCATGTCAATGAATGTTTTAATGACAGCAGAAGAAAAGCTGTTAAAAGAAAAAGTACAGGAATTTGTAAAATGGGTACCCAGCCAGCTGTTGCTGGATATGGATGCTGATAAGGTACGTTACCCTAAAGAATTTATCCGCGAAGCGGGGAAAAGAAATCTGCTGGGATTACGTTTTGATAAAAAATGGGGCGGATCGGCCATGCCCTGGACCAGCGAAATGGTCGCCCTCGAAGAAGTAGGTGTACTTGGGACTTCGCTCGGATGTTTGTATTCACTGTTTTCCATTGTTGGGGAAGCCATTCATGTGTTTGGCACCGAAGAACAAAAAGAACGTTTCCTGAAACCCATGTTGAAAGGCGAAATCGGAGTAGCCGAAGGATTGACCGAACCCCGTGGCGGCTCCGACTTTTTTGCTGCCACCACCAAAGCTACACGTAAAGGCGATGTGTTTTACCTCAACGGGCAGAAACGTTTTGTGGTAGGAGCCGAAGGTGCTGATGTAATTCTGGTGTATGCCATTGTAGAAGGTATTGACAATCCGAAAAAAGCCATGACCGCCTTTTTGGTGGAACGCGGCCCCGGCGTAGAAGTGGAACATGTTTACGGACTTATGGGAACCCGTGGCGGAGGAACCGGGCGACTGGTATTTAAAAACGCTGCTGTCCCGCTGAAAAATGTATTGGGCGGTGAAGCAGGCATTGGCAACGGAACCCGTGTTTTTCATCAAATGATGGTTCCCGAACGCATGACCTCGGCAGGTGGAGCCATCGGCATGGCACGCGGCGCTTTTGAAGTAGCTGCGCGCTACACCAACCGCCGCAAAGCTTTTGGCCACCTCATCCGCGAATTTGAAGCCGTCAATACCAAAGTTTCACAAAGTATCACTTTACTGGATGCCGCTCGTGCCCTCAACTTCATGGCTGCTAAAATGGCTGATTCGGATTCCCCGGCAGGGAAAATACGCAGATTGGTTTCCGAAGCCAAAAAATTCTCTACCGAAACAGCCTGGGAAGTAGTGAACCACGCCATGCAAATGATGGGCGGAATCGGATATACCGATGTCTATCCCATCGAAAAAATGCTCCGCGATGTCAGGCTGATCACCATCTGGACAGGCACCAACGAAATTATGGATTTGGTGATACAACATGAGTTTTTCAAAGATTTCCTGTCCAAAAAGCTGGAAAGCCGCGACACAGAAAATGACGCACTAAATGCTGATCTGACAGAGGAAAAAGTTTATAATGATGATTAGTGATTAAGACAAAAGGAGAAATGGACCCTTCGGGTTTCACGAGCCTCAATAGTGATGTAAGAGCAGGTTTTAATAACGGTTTGGCAATATGATAAGGTGGGCATTTTGAAACCCCAATCTTTCAATTTGCTATGCCGTTTATTTATATTCATAATGTTTATTTAACTATTACTAGCCCAATGACTTATATGCATTGCTGGGCGTAGGTGTTTATTTCTTTATGCTATTTAGAAATTCATCAGGTGTCATTACTGGTATTTGAGATTTCTTAAAATCTTTTCCGTTTCTGGTAATTATTATGTCACATTCGGTTCTCAACGCACTATAATATTGTAATGAATCTTCAAAGTCTGAAAAGTCAGAGTTTAAACCTTTTTCTATTATTAATTCATCCAGTTCACATATTTCAGAGATGACTTTAAACTTCCTTAATTTATCCTTTGTTTTTTCTATTCCTTCGTATTTAGTTAGTAAATAACTTATAGTTGCATAAGATAAAGCCGAGGCAATAACTGTTACTTCTCTTTTGTCTGCTAATGTTGCAATTTTTGCGGCTGAAATGTAGAAAGGATCACGTTCACCCAGAAAGTCAAACATTACATTTGTGTCCCAAAATAATTTCATGTCTATTTGTATTTTTCGGTTAAATGATTTATAATCTCAGACTTATAGTCAAAGTCTGCAGGAATATTAACACCGGTAGACATGCTTTTTACAAAAGGTGAAATTTCGAAATCTGATTCATCGTCATTTTTGTCACGATTAATCAATGATCTCAAGTAAGATTCTATAATTCTTGATAAACTCCTTTTATGTGAAGATGCATATTCTTTTGCTTGTTCAATCACAAATTTGTCTAGTTTCAAAGTTAACTTTGTGTCCATGATTATTTATTTATACGTGCAAATATACAAATAAAGTCCGTACTGACAAAATATATGTGATTTTTCTGCACTTACGCCTAACGTTTTGCGGCTATACACTGTGGCCGGTTTTTAGCTTATACTTTTTTTGAAATATATTTCTTCAAATTTACTATTTTCTTTTCAAACAACGTATTATGCCGGCCATGGGGTATGAGCCGCTGTTAGCGGTTTGTGCTTTATTGTTCATCGTAATTATTAAATGTAGCCCATATTAGTTTACCTTTTCGTATAAAATAATGACTTTTACATCCGTCTAATTTATTTATTGAAGGAGAAATTGTTGCTCTACCTATTTTGTCCTGCTTTATTGACCATGATGGAAAAGAATTTTTATTTAAAGATAACATTATCAAATCCCCACATCCGCATGGGCATTTCATATAACCCCACTTTGAATAGTTTTTATCACCAACCACATATACAATATTTTTCTTAAGAGAATCTGGATTGGGATTATCAGAAATAATTTCAATTTTATATTGAAATTGCTTAAATGACCATAGCATATCTCTAATTTTACGTTCTAAAAAATTTAGTCTTCTCATTTATATAACCATATCTAAAAAGGGTTCCATATCACCTCTGCCCCAGTAATTACTTTTTCCACAAATACGACATTCATTTACTGCGACATTCTCAGGAAATATCTCAATACCACGATGGAAGAAGAATAATTTGTGCTTAGAAGTTAAAGCTTGAGGATTAAATCCTTGAACTCTATTTAAAAACTCATTAACAGCCATAGTTGCAATTTGAGTTGTAAATGTAACTACGGCTGGAGATGGATTACCTTCTCCAATTACATAGGCTTCTTCCTTCAACTTTTTAAAATTCTCAGGTTCATTTCTTCTCAAATTCTCAGAATATGCAATATCAATATTAATATATCCTTTGGTAACAAGACAATCACTTCCTGGAAATAGATATGAAATACGTCCTTGTAAATTTTCTAATTCAAGAGAGTGTTTCTTTACAGAAATTACTAATCCCATATCAAAAATTGGAGTTAAATAAAAATACGCAAATCGATTAAGCAAGATTCTGCCAGCATGGTCATCTGTACATCCAAATATAATATCACTAGTTTTTAATTGCTCAATACTTTTTTGATTTGATACCCATTCTTTAACTACATTCACTTTTGTGCCAAGACCAATATTATTAATATATTTTTGAAGTACATCTACTTTGAATTTGCCGACATCTAAGATTGTTGCTCCATGTAAGCGATTTAAGTTAGATTCTTCAATTGTGTCTTTATCTATTATACACAATTCTCCAATACCTAATCTTGTTAACAAAAGAGCCGTTGCTGAACCAGTTGCTCCTGCGCCAATTATAGATATCTTTAAATTTGATAAATCTTGAATTAATGAACGACCAAAAGCCAATTGCTGTCTATTGAAAATCTTTGGAGACTCATATTCTTCCGTTTGATTAGGATAATTTAATTTTATCTTGTCTCCAATTATTCTAATCATTGAAACTGGTGCTGTCGATAAATCATGCTTCCATACTCGACCAACAAGATTGCCTTCGGGTAAGAGAATTAGACTAGCGTGAGAATTGGCACCTCCATTTCTATTAAATGCTAACTTAAAAAGATGATACTCACCATTGTCATCAATTGCTGAAAATCTATTTACTCCATCAGGATGATTATGAACCAAGATGATTGCAAGATTTTTAACTTCTGCTTTTTTTAAAACATCAATAAAATATTTATTATTCCAACTTACTTGATTGTATTCAGAAGTAATAAGTTTATCATCTGGAATAAAATGAAT
>CAJXKB010000018.1 GCA_913055825.1 uncultured Bacteroidota bacterium | reverse complement strand
CTCGACAGTGATGATATTGCCCACGGTCCTATCGAGTGTTTATTCACTATTGATGAAGAGACCGGTTTAACGGGAGCATTTGGTTTACAACCGGGTTTTCTGAAAGGTGAAATCCTGCTGAACCTTGACTCGGAAGACGAAGGACAACTTTACATTGGTTGTGCCGGCGGCCAGGATACGTTGGCATGGTTGCCTTACGAAAAAGAGGCGATTCCGACTGATTATCAAGCCGTAAAAGTATCCGTATCGGGACTAAAAGGTGGTCATTCGGGTGATGATATCGAAAAGGGAAGAGCCAATGCCAATAAACTGCTAAACCGTTTTTTATGGACTTACAAAGAGCAGTTTCAAATGAAGTTGAGCACGTTTGATGGCGGCAACCTGCGTAACGCCATTGCACGTGAAGCCTATGCTGTTGTGATGGTCCCCAAAGGTAAAACAGCCCAATTAATTGCTGAAGCCAAAGGCTTTGAAGAAATGTTTCAGGACGAATATCATGCAACAGAACCCGGTTTGAAGTTTATGGCTGTTGAAACTGACGTACCGGGTTCAGTAATTGCCGATGAAGATTTTAGTAAGCTGGTGAATGCGTTATATGCTTGTCCTCACGGCGTAATTGCCATGTCACAGGATATTCCTGATTTTGTGGAGACCTCGACTAACCTGGCTTCCGTAAAATTTCAGGAAAAAGAGATATTGATTACAACGAGTCAGCGTAGTTCCGTTGAATCGGAAAAAGAGGATGTAACCAATATGGTGGTCAGTGTTTTTAACCTGGCCGGTGCCCGTACAAAAACCTCAGACGGCTATCCGGGTTGGACACCTAATCCTGATTCCGAAATTGTTGATTTAACCGGAAAGCTGTATCAAAAACTTTTCGACCAGAAACCGGAAGTACTGGCCATCCATGCCGGATTGGAGTGTGGACTGATTGGCGCAAAATATCCGGGTATGGATATGATTTCGTTTGGCCCGACCATCAAAGGGGCGCATTCCCCCGACGAAAGACTGGAAATTGCTTCCGTGAAAAAGTTCTGGGATTTAACATTGGAAGTGCTGAAAAATATTCCTGTTAAAGAGTAATCCTAACTAAAATGTCCAAAAAGCTGAAAAATCTTTTAGCGGTTTTACTGTTGTTGGTTTTTGTTACACCAACAACGGTAAAGCTATTGGACGAGTCTTTTCATCACCATTTCTACTTCTCTTATTCCGGTAAAAAAAGTGAGATATTACACGAGTACCACCGGAAATGTCCCATTCCGGGATTTAATCTGGCTTTTTTTTCACTTCAAAAACAGATACATGTAATAGAGAGGAAGGAATACTGTGGTGATATTCTGTTACCCCTCCCACTTGGGCATTTTTCTTTTGAATTAAATTTATCCACTTTATTACGTGCGCCCCCTTTATTAGACAAAATAGTATAACCTGAAGCGGTCAACAAAGTTTGTGTCGAACTCAGGTTAATAGCAACCATCGCAAAGATGGCCTCAAAAAACGTCTAATAATAATCGTAATGAAATGAAAATAAAACTTTTAATTTTCTTTTCCGTGTTTCTTTTGCTAAAAGTAAACGCGCAAAACAGTATCAGTGGCCGGATTATAGACTCAAAAACCAAAGAGTCACTTCCCGGCGTAAATATTGTAATCAGCGAGTTGTCGCTGGGTACAGTCAGTGACAATAATGGTCACTACATTTTAAAATCCTTACCTAAGGGAACGTTTCTCGTCAGCTACTCTTATGTGGGCTACGAAACCGTAACAAAAAAAATAAATTTACAAGGCAACGGACTGGTAATCAATGTAGCCTTAAAGCCCATGGTAGTTCAGGGGCAGGAAGTAGTCATCAGCGGGTATTTTACCAATACCCAACATGAGAACACAGTTAAAATAAATAGTATCAACACCAGAGATATTACCCAACCTGTTCAGGCATCTTTTATCGGTTCAATGGCCGAAATTCCGGGTGTAAGTGTTGTTTCCAAAGGCCCCGGCGTAGCTACACCGGTTATTCGGGGACTATCGCTAAGCAATGTACTGATGCTCAACAATGGTATTCCAATGGAAAACTTCCAATTCTCAGAAGACCACCCATACCTGGTTGACGGTTCCGGACTTAGCCGTGTCGAAATCATCAAAGGACCGGCCTCGCTAATGTACGGCTCAGGAGCCGTGGGCGGGGTAATTAACCTCATTGCCGAACCGGTAGCCCCCGAAGGCCACATCCAGGGTGAAGTAAACACGAAGTTTTTTAGTAATACACTGGGCACCAACTCAGTAGTCGGGATTAAAGGCAATGAAAAAGGCTGGGTATGGGGTGCACATGCTACCCTTAATTCACATGAAGATTATCGGCAGGGCAATGGGCAAACGGCAGCCAACACCCGCTTTAACGCGAACAGTGTAAAACTCAATACCGGACTTATCAGAAAAATTGGTTCATTCAGGCTGTTTTACGACTATAACCGCTCCAAACTCGGAATGTCTGTTCCGCCGGCATTGGCTTTAGTAACGGAAAGAGGAAGGAAAAACAGCGTTTGGTATCAGGATTTAACCGACCATCTGTTGACAGCAAAAAGCAAGATATTTTTGGGTGATTTTAAACTGAATGCGGATTTTTCTTACCAAAACAATAACCGGCGCTTGCAAGGTTCTGCACTCACACCGGTAAGAGAACTGGTTGATATGACATTGCAAACTTTTAACTATCGCATAAAAGGTGTTTACGACTTCAGCGAAAATACCAAGGCATTTCTCGGCATACAGGGCATGAGCCAAAGTAACAAGAACCATGAAGCCCCCCAACATGTTATCCCGGATGCACAGCTGAATGATTTTTCAGTATTCAGCATGCTTCACCGGCAGTTTAGCCCTAAATTTATTGCAGAAGCCGGAATCCGCTACGACCACCGGACCATTGATGTGCCGGAAGCGGAAAACATTACCGCTCTTCACAGGAATTTTAATAACATCAGTGCTTCAGTGGGAACCAATTTTCATTTATCCGGTCATGCCCTATTGCGATTTAACCTGGCATCCGCTTTTCGTAGCCCTAACATTGCCGAGCTAACCCAAAACGGTTTGCATGCCAATCGCTATGAAATTGGAAACCAGGCTTTGACAAATCAACGCAACCTCGAATCCGACCTCGGTTTGCACATCCACACCCGGCATACCACTTTTGAAGTTTCGGCTTTTTACAATTACATTTATAACTACATCTATTTGTCCCCAACCAACGAAACCATGGACGGATATGCCGTATATCGCTATTTGCAAACCCCTTCACGATTGTTTGGCGGGGAAGCCGGAATTCATATCCATCCCCATCCATGGGATTGGTTGCACATAAAAGCTAATTATTCTTACATCGTTGGTGAGAAAATTTCAGGGGGTTACCTGCCTCTGATTCCTGCCAACAAATTACATTTTGAAGTAATGGTAAAGAAGAATCATTGGAAATCGGCCAGAAATCCTTTCGTCAAAGTATGGGTTGATTACGCTTTTGCACAGCGGAAACCTTCCCAATTTGAAACGGTTTCAGATGGTTACACCTTATTGAATGCTGCTTTGGGAACCGATTTAAGCATTCACGGGCAATTGATGCAATTCAGCCTGACAGCTTCCAATTTACTCAATACCTTGTACATAGATCACCTTTCCACACTAAAAGATGTGGGAATTTACAATATGGGGCGAAATATTGCTTTAAATATTCGAATACCCTTTGGCATAAAAAAATAAAAAAATTGGAGTTTTTGAAAATGTATTATATTTGTGCCTGAAAATTGCTTCGAGAATGTTTTTCTAAAGTGTAACCCATGAAAAACATTCCGATGGGTTCAAACAGAAATGGTTGAGCCTCCCGATTCCTGCTTTAGCAGGATGAATTGGAAAGAAGTGGGCATAAGAATCGATAGTTCAAGGTATTATCTTGATTAGATATTGCATTATTGGCCTCTTTCCGTTTCAGGGAGGAGGCCTTTTTTACTAATTAGTGCAATATGGAATACTTATTTATTCTTTCTGTTTTCGTAGTCGCTTCTCTTTATGCATCGGTAGGGCATGGCGGTGCCAGTGGGTATTTAGCACTCATGGCACTTTTTGGCTTTGAACAATACACCATGAAATCATCTGCGCTTACGCTGAATTTATTTGTAGCCGGAATTGCCTTTTATTCCTTTTTTAAAAACGGCCATTTTAAATTTAACGTTTTACTTCCCTTTATTTTAGGATCCATCCCTATGGCTTTTATCGGGGCACGAATACAGATAAACC
Organism: uncultured Bacteroidota bacterium; assembly: GCA_913055825.1. Taxonomy (GTDB): domain Bacteria; phylum Bacteroidota; class Bacteroidia; order Bacteroidales; family F082; genus Sulfidibacterium. The sequence continues at coordinate 38,046 of CAJXKB010000018.1, read as the reverse complement.
CGCACACCTACAAAGTTATTCTTGGTGTTTTTCTATTATTAGCAATCAGCCGGATGCTTATCAGTCCGAAAGGAAGTTATGAGCAATCGAAAAACCCACCATTTCACATAGCCATCTTGATTGGCGCCATAGTAGGTTTATTTTCAGGGATGATCGGTATTGGAGGCGGAATTATTTTAGGCCCTATTTTGTTACTTATGCATTGGGCCAACGTAAAAGAAACTGCCGGCATCTCGGCTATGTTCATTCTCTTAAATTCCATGGCAGGACTTGCCGGGCTATATTTTAATCAAAACTTCAAACCCGACCCACATATTTTACTATGGGCAGCAGTAGGCTTTTCAGGCGGCTATCTCGGTTCTCAACTAAGCAGCCAAAAGTTAAGTCAATATAAAGTAAAAATACTCCTCGCTGCAGTATTACTGGTTGCCAGTGTAAAACTATTTATCTTTTAAAATTATAGAACATGATTACTTACGAAGAAGCCTACCGACTGATCACCCAAAATGTCAACACGCTGGGGGTGGAAACTGTTGGTTTTGAGAACACTTTAAACCGGGTACTTGCTGAAGATATCCGCTCCGATATGGCTATGCCTCCATTTGACAAGTCGGCCATGGATGGCTATGCATGCAGAATGACAGATATTCATAACCCCTTGGAAGTGGTGGAAGAAATTCCTGCCGGAAAGTGGCCACAAAAAGAAATCGGCAAAAACCAATGTGCAAAAATTATGACCGGGGCACCTATTCCCAAAGGTGCTGACACGGTAATTATGGTTGAGCATACTCACAAAGACAAGAATGGCCTGGTTGAGTTCACGAACGACAATACCAAATCAAACATTTGTTATCTCGGTGAAGATGTTAAAGAAGGTGACATCCTGCTTACTGAAGGAACAATAATTAAAGAAAAACACATCCCTGTACTGGCCATGGTCGGTGCCACAAAAGTGAAAGTTTTCAAAAAAGCCCGCGTGGCAATTGTGTCAACGGGAAATGAATTGGTTGAGCCCCACTTAAAACCGGAACTTTCCCAAATACGGAACAGCAATGCTTATCAAATGATGGCCCAGACTCATTCGTTGGGACTGCCGGTACATTATTTGGGAATTGCCGCTGACACCATAGATGACACGGCACGGATGCTGCATAAAGCCCTCGAAAATGCCGATGTTGTTATCATGTCGGGAGCGGTATCGATGGGCGATTACGATTTTGTTCCCGATGTATTGAAAGAAGCTGGTTTTCATGTTCATTTTCATGGTGTGGCCACCAAACCCGGCAAAAAAACCATTTTTGGCACCAAAGACAATAAATGGTTTGTGGGCGTTCCTGGCAATCCTGTTTCTGCCTTTGTCCAGTTTAAAATGCTGATAAAACCCCTGTTGCTTGGAATTATGGGAAATTATTATCAGCCACAGTTTTACAAATTGCCCTTGGCGGTAGATTTTAATCGAAGAAATGCTAAACGAAAGGCATTTGAGCCGGTTATTATAACCGAAGTGGGAAGTGTTAAGCCTGTTGAATATCACGGTTCAGCCCATATCAATGGCTTGTCTTATGCCAATGGCTTAATGGTGATAGAAATAGGGGTGAAAACATTAAAAAAAGGAGAAAAAGTAGATGTACGACCGATTTAACCGAAAGCTAAACTACCTCCGCATCTCGGTCACTGACCGGTGTAATCTTCGTTGTGTGTATTGCATGCCGGAAGAAGGTATTGAATTGATGCGACACGAGGACATCTTGTCTTTCGAAGAGATTGTAAACATTGTGAAAGAAGGTGTACAAAAAGGAATCGATAAAATCCGCCTGACAGGAGGAGAACCATTGGTGAGAAAAGGGATTGTTGATTTGGTTAAACAGATTGCTTCCGTTAAAGGAGTTACCGATTTATCCATCACCACCAATGGTATTTTACTTTCGGAGTACGCTCAGGCACTGAAAGATGCCGGTTTAAACAGGGTAAACATTAGTTTGGACACACTCTCACCTTCACGATACGCAGAAATCACACGGGGAGGAGATATTCAAAAAGTGTTTGCAGGTATTGAAGCGGCAAAGAAAGTTGGACTGAATCCTGTAAAAATTAATTGTGTTGTGTTGAAAAACAGCAACGAAAAAGACGCCAGAGAAGTTGCCGACTTTTGTGTGAAAAACGGACTTCAAATCCGGTTTATCCACCAGATGAACCTGCAAACCGGTGAATTTTCAGTGGTGGAAGGTGGCGAAGGCGGTAATTGCCGTACCTGCAACAGGTTGCGACTAACCGCCAATGGCGATATAAAACCCTGTTTGTTTAACGAAAAGGCTTTTAACGTAAAACGAGAAGGTATTGCCGGAGCCTTTGAAAAAGCAGTTACCAACAAGCCCAAAAGAGGCACTAAAAATCAATCGGGGAAATTTTACGGAATTGGTGGTTAACAAATTGAAACAGAAAAATTAATCCAGCTAAAACAGAAAAATCATGAAACTCACGCACATTGATGAAGAAGGCAAAGCCCGGATGGTGGATGTAGGCAACAAACCACCACAAATACGCAAAGCGATGGCCGAAGGCTTTATCAGGCTTCAAGCCGAAACGGTTCATCTGATAAAACAAAATCAAATTAAAAAAGGCGATGTACTCACCATTGCCGAAATCGCCGGCATCCAGGCGGCAAAAAAAACCAGTGAACTCATCCCTCTTTGCCATCCGATTGCCCTCACAAAAGTTGCTGTTAAAGCTACTTTGCGGGATGAGGGGGTGCATGTAACCAGCCAGGCAAAATGCATTGGCCAAACCGGTGTCGAGATGGAAGCCCTCACAGGTGTGCACATTGCCTTGCTTACTGTTTACGACATGTGTAAAGCGGTGGACAAAAAAATGCAAATGGAACAAATTCACCTGATTGAAAAAACAAAAACAGATATTAATCATGCAAACTTTTGAAGTAACTTCAGTAAACATCTCCGAAAAAAAAGGGACCATAAAAAAACCAGTAAACAAAATCCGTTTAACGGATATCGGAATCCCGGGAGACGCCCACTCAGGACCCTGGCACCGTCAAGTAAGTTTGTTGGGGATTGAAAGTATTGAGAAATTCTCGAAAGAGGCAAAACGCAACATCAAATTTGGCGAATTTGCCGAAAACATCTCCACCAAAGGAATGGAGCTATTTAAAACAGCGCCTCTGGACAAATTCATATCCGATGATATTGAATTGATGGTAACCCAGATTGGTAAAAAATGTCATGGTGACAATTGCGCTATCTTTCGCGAAGTGGGCAATTGCGTGATGCCCAAAGAGGGCATATTTGTAAAGGTTTTAAAAGGTGGGGAACTGATTCCCGGAGTCCGGTTTGAATATCACCCACGCATATTGAGAATCAAAATTATCACACTCAGCGACAGGGCCAGTCAGGGGGTGTATGAGGATTTGAGCGGACCACTCATTAAAAAGAAAACCGAAGAATTTCTTGTTTCCAAACATCGCCATTTTGAATTTCAAACGGAAATCATTCCCGATGACGCGGTAAAACTCAGAAAATCAATCGATGAAGCAGTTGGCGGGAAGGTCGATATTATTTTCACAACCGGCGGAACAGGGATCGGGAAAAGGGACATTACTCCCGATGTGGTAAAACCCATGCTCGACAAAGAAATTACCGGCATCATGGAATTAATCCGGGTAAAATATGGCATGAAAAAACCCAATGCATTGATAAGCAGGGCTGTTGCCGGAACTATCGGCAATAGCTTAATTTATACCTTACCGGGAAGTAAGAAAGCCGTAACAGAATATCTCACAGAGATTTTACCTACGCTTGAACATTCCATTTACATGATGCAAGGCCTCGACCTGCACGGGTAAATCAATCCGTCGAAGACCGGTTTACTTTTAAAATAAAGTGGATGAGACCGGCAAAATAAACCTGTTGGTCGTCCCACATAGCCGAATGACTGCCATTAGGACAATAGACATAACTTCCATGCTGCACCTGTGTTGACATCCAGCGCATGTATTCCTGATCCATGGTGTCGTATTTTGCCCCCATAGCTTGTGTGGGCGCCTTGATTTTGGGCTGGTCAGCCGAACAGCCCCAATGCAATAAATTACCTGCCCCCACTCAACAATAAAACAAGGCATAAAACGTATATCAACTATTGATTATCTTTGTAACAGAATTATTCAGCATAAGATGAAGCAAACATTCAAGGTTTTAAGCCCACTTTATATTATTTTTATCATACTTTTATTAATGAATGCCTCCTGTAGGAAGGAAATTGTTTATAACCCGGATAAGTCGCTTAAGCTTTCGTTTTCGAATGATTCGATTATCTTTGATACCGTATTTACCTCGTTAGGTTCTGCAACACACCGGCTGATGGTTTACAACACGACCAAAAGCAACCTGAAAATATCGGATATTCATCTCGAAGGAGGTAATCAGTCACTTTTTCGCATCAACGTGGACGGAGAGGCTGCTGCAGACATAAAAGATGTTGAAATACGTGCAGGTGACAGCCTGTTTATTTTTGCCCGTGTAACAATCGATCCCAATAACGCAACGAACCCTTTTGTGGTGGAAGATAACTTACAGTTTCTCACCAATGGAAATGAGCAAAATGTGAAATTGGTTGCATGGGGAAAAAATGCCCATTACATACTTGCCGACCACATCCAGGCCGGATTCCCCGATTATAAAATTATTGCCGACAGTTTACAAACTGTGCACTGGACCAACGATTTACCTTATGTAGTATATGGTTATGCCGTGGTCAATTCGTACGGACAACTGGATATTGAACCGGGAACACATATATATTTTCATAAGAACGGAGGCCTGTGGGTTTATGCCAATGGCCGTTTACAGGTATTGGGAACACAGGATAATCCGGTTGTCTTTCAAGGCGACCGGTTAGAAACAAATTATGCCGACCTGCCCGGCCAGTGGGACAGAATATGGATTATGGAAGGCCGTGAAAGACAAGACAACCTCATCAAAAATGCAATTATCAAAAATGGGTTCATAGGCGTACAGGCAGAATCTTTTTTTGAAGCCACAAAAAATAAATTACAACTCAAGAATGTAATTATCAAAAACATGAATGGGGCTGGAATTCTCAGTCGTTTTTATAAAATTGAAGGACAAAATATTGTGGTAGCCAATTGCGGCGGTTACTGCCTGGCACTTACCGGCGGCGGCAATTATCATTTTACCCAAAGTACACTTGCCAATTACTGGCCCTATTCTATCCGGAACAATCCGGCTGTTTTCCTGAATAACTTTTTGCCCGATACCAACAACCAACCTGTACCCTACCCCATGCATTTTCGTTTAGACAACAGCATAATTTATGGCTACAACGAAAATGAATTTGGTACGGATATGGTTACTGGTGCCGATTCGGCCTATCTGTTGGACCATTGTTTGGTAAAAACCAGGCTCACAATGGACAATCCCGCCTATTTTAATCAAATCATTAAAAACAAAGACCCTAAATTTTTAAATACGGTTAATCAGGATTACCGGATCGACAGCCTTTCGCCAGCAATCGGGCAAGGCGATCCCGCTCTATCAATTTCTACTCCATTTGATTTGTTGGGAAATCCGCGGAACGGCCATCCTGATTTGGGAGCCTATCAATTTGTTCCCGGTCAAGGTAAACCGTTAAAATAATCTTCTTATTTTCGCCAAAAATTTCAACTTAAGTCATTGACATGGTTATCGGAATTGGAGGGGTCAGCAATGCAGGTAAAACCACACTTGCTTCACGATTACAAAAACAGCTGGGACAACTTCGGGTAAAAGTCCTGTGTCAGGATGATTATGCCAAACCCATTAACGATATCCCCCGCATCCGCGGCCATGTTGATTGGGAAACACCAGAATCTATTGATTTGGCAAAATACTACAAACATATTCTCGAAGCGCAACGCTCCCACGATATCGTTATCGCCGAAGGATTATTTGCTTTTTGCGATAATCATTTCAATAGACATTACGATAAACGCATATTCTTGACTATCAATAAAAAAACATTTTGGGAGCGCAAATCGAAAGATCTGCGATGGGGCAGGGAACCCGACTGGTATATTGAACACATTTGGCAAAGTCACTTCAGATGCGGTGTTATTAAAGTAGTCAATGACAAAACGCTGGTGATATCGGGCGACCAGATGGTGGACATGGATCAGATTTTGGATTTTTTAAAAATTGAAGAACATATCAGTATGTATAACATAAGGGCTTAGGCATTTTAAGATAGGTTTTACCACTAATTTAATGGAATTAACATAGACCTTAAGAAATAACTCAACTGCTATGAGCGTACACCTTTCTACAAAATTCCAATTTATCTTCTAAGGACCTTTCTCCGTCAATCCAGTGAATCCTGATCCCCCGTTTTTCCATTCTTCTGAACCAGGTAACCTGTCGTTTGGCAAATTGGTGAATAGCTGTATTTAATTTTGTAAACATCTCACCATAATCCAGTTCCCCAATAATAAATTGCGTCAGATAACGATATTCCAAACCGTAATACATAAGCTGTTCGGGTTTAAGCCCACTGTTCAACAAATTTTCAACTTCCTTTAGCATACCTTGATTAATTCGTTGTTGCAATCGTTTTGTGATTCGCTGTCGAAGAACAGTCCTGTCGAATTGAATACCAAAATTTATCGCATTAACCTTTAACGATTTTTCCTTTACAGGATGCAACTGTTCGAAGCTTTTAATTTCTATGGCCCTGATGGTCCGTTCACGGTCTGTGATGTCAGTTGTGTTGTGCAAAGAGCCCATCGCAGACAACTTTTCCACCAGTTCTTCCTGGCTCAAGGTAAATAATTCTTCTCGAAGAATTTTATTTTCGGGAACTTCCTGAAGACGGTAACCACCGAGAACAGCTTCGAGATACATACCTGAGCCACCACATACGACAGGCAGATGATTTCTTTTTAAGATTTCAGGAAATACTTTTAAAAAATCTCTTTGAAAAACAAACACATTGTATTCAGTACCCGGTTCGACAATATCAATAAGATGATAGGGAATTTTATTACCCTTAATCTGATAATCCTCCAAGTCCTTTCCCGTACCTATATCCATGCCACGATATACCTGGCGTGAATCGGCACTGATAATTTCACCGTCTAATTCAAAAGCAAGGCGGGTTGCCAATTGTGTTTTTCCGGTAGCGGTAGGTCCCAAAATTGTAACCAGGTCGGGCATCTGTTTTTTTTGCGAAAATAAATATTTATTGCACTTTCTCCGATCGCGATTGCATCTCCCAACGAAAAATAAAATCGCGTAAAGCATTCAGCTGATCTATGGTAGCAGCCTCAAAACCATACTGTCCAAAATCGCGCAAAGCGGAAGGGATTGTTATTCCTGAAGCATGCCTCAAAATATAATTTACCAAAACACCCTTATTATCAGGGAGTTGATTACCAAATCGCCAGCGCAAGTATTGCAATATCCGCAAACCATCCACCTTATTCATACAGGCTTTTACAAAATTTTTCCTGTCTTTATAATTTCTCCGTAATGGCCCCCAAAGATCATTATCCCTAAACTGATACTTTAAAAAATCATCCATTGGAGTGGGAACATCATTTTGATACAAAACAGGAAAAAGGGCAAAAGTCTGCTCCACATCGTCAAAAAAAGAAGACGGGTAGAACGGGTAGGAGGACCAATCTCCTTTTTGACCTTTTATTAAAGCGGGGCCGGTACCAAACAGCACTCTGTCGGAAAGACGTGCAGACGGGTAAACTTGGGTATCCGCTGTATATCCAATCTCACCCACCTTTACGAGCTTCTGTAAGAAGTAAAAATCCTCACCACTTTTTACCGGGGTAAGTCCCCCCGCCTTTCGGTAAGCCCATGCCGGAAAAGCCATGGCCGATCCCAGAGCGGTGTATCGGTAGGGGTTATGAATCCGTATCATATTGAGTGCATAATAGCGCATATACAATTCGTAGCGCAAAAGCAGTCTGTCCCGCTCCGCAATGCCCGTCAACGGATGATAGTAAGGTAACGAAAGCCCGCTATAATTCGGATGTTCCTGAAAATAAGTGACAATTTTTAGCAAGTAATCCCGAGGATAATCTGTATCGGCATCCATGCTAACCAAAACAGCTTCATCATTTACTTTTCGAGCGATAAAATCAAGCGCTGTTTTTCTGGCCATGCCCACACCGCCTTTTTTCTTTAGCCACCCTTTTCCCCTGCTGCTGCAATCAATAATTTGAATACTGATTTCTTTTTCATGCTTAAGCAGGTTTATGCTTTTTTGGTTATCCTGACAAAGCGAGCGTTTTTCCTCATCGTCCCACCACCATTCATAATTATTCACACAAACCACCAGCTCAAAATCATGCAATTCCTGCTTTTTCATGCAAGCTAAGAAGTCAGGTAGGTTTTCCGATTCATTCAAAACCGGCAAGGCAATGTAAAGTGGCAACATCTTATGTGGTGTCAAAGCAAATTGCTAAATTTTGCAGTCAGAAGTACAGTTCCGCTTATTTTGAAATTGTATGTGCAGGTCCAACCCATTTACCATTTTTTGATTCGCCCAAAATCACCACTTCCTTGGTTTTAGAATAATCTTTTATGGCTTTGAGCATTTCTTCCTTGGTATTTCGAACAATTTTAATTCCGGTTTTTGCGCCTTTGTTTCGTACTTCAATATAATATCCGTCTCTTAATTTTTTTGGTCTCGTTGGTGGTCGTCCCATGATGTATATTGTTGTTTACTAATTATTAAGCTGTAAATTCAAATCCAAACAAATCTGATTATGAACAAACATACAAAATTTTATTTAAAGAACAAGCTTCCACAACAAAGCTTTTCCAATAAAATACATAACTCGATAATTTAAACCGGTTTACAATTTCATAAATAAACTTAAATTCAATATTTCACATCTTTCAGACGATTAACGGAAACACGTAAAAAAGCCACTATGATCACCAAAACGGAAACAAAAATCAATATCCATTTCAGCAAAGTTGAAAATGCAGCAAAATCCACCAATATTTTGTTCATGTAGGGAAATGCCAGAATATTTATTCTCAGCAGGATATTTTCGGCATAATCAAAAAAAGCAGCCATAAAAGGTAAAAAAACAAAATTTTCGAGACGAGTTTTCTTTAGTAGCAGAAACAACAGACTGGCAATCAGAAAAGAGTAGATAAGCGGATAAACCATATCGACAAACTGCAGTTTTAGGTAAATTGTTCTTCCGGCTTCTCCATAATGATTGAAAAAATTTTGTAATTGTGTAAAGTTATAAAACAGCTCCGTATCCGGGATCCCCAACCCTCCCGATAGTTCCTGAATTTTCTCAACACTAAACGAAAATAATCCATGGAAAGCATACACAAACAACAGTTCCAAGACGACCAGACTCCACAGAAACCTTTTGCGGGAAATAATCCCTAACAACCGAAAACAATATTTTTTCATAAAATTAGCCTTTAATCTTTAAGAATCAGCCACTAATATATTATTTTTTTACTCACGACACGCAAAAATCAAAATCAGCCCTCAATAATATTTCTTATTTTCGCTTCGGCCAAAATATAATTTATGATTTCCAACACTGATATTGCCGACTACTATAATCAAACACTCAACCATTACCAAACCTGGTGGAAACTCGACCGGGTGATGGCGCTTCATTACGGAATCAGTGATGCGGGCACAAAAAGCTTTGCCGAAGAATTAATGAACACAAATCGTATTTTAGCAGACATGGCCGGACTCAAAGCCGGCGAAAGAGTACTGGATGCCGGGTGCGGTGTGGGTGGCAGTTTATTTTACATGGCCCGGCAATATAATATTCAAGGTGTCGGGTGCACCCTTAGTGAGAAACAATTAAAATACGCCAAAAAAAAAGCGAAGCAAGACCATCTCGAACAAGCAATTCAATTCAAAAATCAGGACTTTTGCCATACCGGTTTTACAGATGAAAGTTTCGATGTGATATGGGCGTTGGAGAGCCTCAATCATTTGGCCGATTTACATGACTTTGCCGCCGAAACCTTTCGATTGCTAAAACCAGGGGGAAGGGCCGTTCTTGCATTTTACCACTCTACTACAGAGTTTGACACAAAAGCTTATCTTCAAAAATGGATGGACACCTGGGGCATGGCATCTATCTTGTTTACCGAAACTTATGTTAACCAACTGGAAAATGCAGGCTTGAAAATAACACAAATAAAAGATGTAACAAGTGCGATTTTTCCAACGGCCAGGCGTATGTACCGGGCATCGCTTTTGGGTGCCCTGCCTTCCGTGCTTTATAATGCAAGCCATCACACAAGCCGGTACGCACGCAATCATTTTAAAGCCGGACTTTATCAATACAAAGCATTAAAAAGAAACCTCTGGAGGTATAAAATTATACGGGTTGATAAACGGTAGTTTGTTACCCAATGCAGTGCACAGATCATAAAGCATTTCGGAAGTTCAAAACGGTATGGAAAGGAACAAACAATATTATAAATTCGGATTGTACGGCTTTTTTAAAAACCTGCGCTTTTACGAATCTTTTCTCATCCTGTTTTTTCTTGAAAAAGGCATCGACTATTTAAAAATAGGCCTTTTATATTCAATTCGGGAAATCACGATAGCAATCCTGGAAATTCCAAGTGGTTTGATTGCTGATGTATTGGGAAGAAAAAAGACGCTAATTACTTCTTTTTTACTATACATTTTATCTTTTATCACATTTTATTTTTCGCAACATTATTTTCTGATGGTGATAGCCATAGTTTTCTTTGCTATCGCAGATGCGCTACGATCGGGGGTACATAAAGCCATGATTTTCCAATACCTGAAAACCAGAAACCAATCACACCAGAAAGCTGAATATTACGGACATACACGCTCATGGTCGCAAACAGGATCGGCAATATCGGCACTCATTGCCGGCGGAATGGTTTTTTATTACGGAAGCTACAAAATCATATTTGCAGCCTCTGTTATTCCCTATCTTTTCGATATGATTTTAATCTGGAGCTATCCGGCAATCCTGGACGGAGAAATAAAAACCCTGCAAACAACTTCCATTATGGCACGGTTCAGGCTTGTACTGAATGGTTTTGTACAAAGTTTTAAAAGCCTGGTATTTTTACGTTCATTGACAAGCCTTTCGCTTCACACCGGATATTACAAGGCAGTTAAAGATTACATTCAACCTGTAATCATGGGATTAGCTCTAAGCTTTCCTATTTTAACCCATATAAAAGATAAACAAAAAACAGCTTTACTGATAGGAATTATTTATTTTTTCATTTACCTGATGACAGCCTGGACTTCACGCCATGCCGGGCGATTTCACAAGTTGTTTCATGGCTACCACAAGCCTTTGAACCTAACGATTTTAACAGGATTCGCTGTGGGTATTTTAAGCGGGTTTTTCTTTTTTGAACACTGGTTCCTGCCATCCGTAATCGGCTTTTTAGCTATCATGATGATTGAGAACCTGCGCAAGCCCATCGGAGTAGCCTATGTTGCCGACCAATCAATGGATGAATCTATGGCCAGTATTCTTTCGGTACAATCGCAGGCCCAATCATTATTTGCCGCTGTTGTTGCATTAATTATCGGATTTACTGCACAGCTGGCAGGCCCCGGAATCGGAATTACTTTAACCAGCCTGCTGTTATTATTGTCGGCCCCGTTGTATTTACTTAAAAGCAAATAAAGTTATCTTTGAAAAAAATTAACATGAAAAAACTTGCACTGGCTTTAGGGGGAGGGGGGGCACGCGGACTGGCCCACATTGGATTTTTACGGGTTCTTGAACAAGAAAAAATTCCCATTGCACGCATTTCCGGATGCAGCATGGGCGCCATGGTTGGCGGTGCATATTGCCTTTATCAGGATGCAAATGCCGTGGAAGAACTATGCTATCGGTTTATCGAAAATCCAATGTTTAATGAATTTAATTTTGATGATTTTGCGTCCTTGGATGATGGCGGTGAGGATTGGAAAAGCAAGGCTGTTTTTGTAATGAGCCGCATTAAAGTGGGGCTTTCTTTATTTAAAACCCTGGCTCATTCCAGCATTTACGAAACTGAAATTGTGAACAAGATTTATGAAAATTATCCCGATCACAGGATTGATCAATTACCCTTACCTTTCTCAGCAGTCGCCAGCGATTTAAAAAGCGGTAAGGAGATACTGCTGAATAAAGGCAGTTTACGTACAGCCATAAAGGCCAGCTCGGCCATTCCGGGCTATCTGCCGCCGGTAAAATACCGTTCGTATTTGCTGGTTGATGGTGGGGTCTCCAATCTTGTCCCCACCAAATATTTTAAACCATCAACTGACGAATTGATCCTGGGGGTAGATGTAAGCCAGGACATCAGGGAAACGATTGATTTAAAGAGTGGTGTCAACATCATGCAACGTGCTGAAAACATTCGCAATTATCACCTGACCCAACTCAAAACTCAAAATGCACATAAGCTGGTTCGCTGTAGGATGGGTAACTTATCATGGGCCGACTTTGGCAAAGCCAATGAAATCATTACATCAGGTGAAAAAACTGCCCGGAGGCTTTTACCTTGGCTCCGAAAAAATATCAATTGAAAATCAACCGAAAAATTCGGCATTAAAATTCAGCAAATACACTTTTGATGTTGCCCGTGTAAATGCTGTATAAAGCCAACGTAGATATTCGATATCAAGCTGATCTTTATTGACATATCCCTGCTCGACAAAAACTACCGGCCACTGTCCACCCTGTGTTTTATGACAAGTCATGGCATACGCAAATTTGATATGCAAAGCATTAAAATAAGGGTCTTTTTGCATTTCGGCCAAACGTTTTCTTCGGTTTGGGATAGACTGATAATCTTTTTCCACTTCATCAAAAAGACGTTGACGGTCTGCTGCCGAAAGACCCGGCCCCGGTGTTTCAAGTGTATCCATTAATAACTTAACCGTGATCTCCTTTTCATCGGGATAATCGATCAGGCGTATTTCTGCTTCCGCAAAATAAAAACCGTAAATTTCTTCCATCTTGTTCACCCTCACCACCCTGGCCAAATCGCCATTGGCAATAAAATTAGCTGTTGAATCTTCGGGAAGCCAGAAATAATTATTCTTCACCACCATAATTTCATCACCGGCTTCCAGTTCCATTTCACGTTGCTGTATTCGCAACCTGATTTGCCGGTTAAACAGGTTGGCACTTTTATTACTCCGGGTTACCATAATACTATCCGAATCATCCTGTCCGGCAAAAGCCGTTTGCATTAACTCTTCCAGCATCATGCCGTCCTCAATTACCTGCACATCTCGTCCGAAATCGCTTTGCAGGAAAAAAGGGAAAGAAAAATCTTCCTGATTAATTTTTTCACGCAAATAAGTAGCAGAAGCCAGAATTCCCGAATCAATCGACTGGCGCATTACCTGTTTCATCTCAAACGAAAAAGCAGTTAAATTAAATGCTGATTTTAAATAATCGACATCCAGGGCAGGACTCAGGGCCAGTCCGACCGGCGGAAGCTGCGCCGTATCGCCTACCAAAAGTAATTTATTTCCGCCGGGGCTAAAAACAAAAGACATTAAGTCATCAAGCAGGCTGTTTCCAACGGAAAAAGATTGATCCTGTGAATAATCACTAATCATGGAAGCCTCGTCCACAATAAAAACCGTATTATGCATACGGTTCACTGCTGTAACCATCTTGCGGCGCCCGTCGGCCTGCATTACCGTATGATAAATTTTCCTGTGTATAGTGTGTGCCGGGAAACCGGTATACTGCGACAACACTTTGGCTGCCCGGCCTGTGGGTGCCAAAAGCACAAACTTACGTCCCTGCCGGTGCAAATGATTTACAAAAGCGCTGATGAGACTGGTTTTGCCCGTACCGGCATAACCCTTCAGTAAATACATAGGATTAGGCTTAAGGCTTAAGCCGAAAGCCGAAAGATGCCTGATAGCCGTATGTTGATCAGTAGTAGGATCAAACCCAAGGCACGCTGTAATACTTTGTATTTCAGAGTCTATTTGCATATGTTTAAAAAGGGTATCCAATCCCAAAGTTTGCTACCACATCTTTCCATTGAAGTCCGCTGAAACGCCACTGTGCTCCTGCAGGGCGGGAAGGATCGTGCAAAGGCAGGGCTGCATCAACCCGGAAAATAAAATACGAGAAATCGAGGCGTATTCCAAAACCACCATCCAGCGCCATTTGTTTTATAAAGTTGTTCCATTGAAATTGCCCTCCGGGATAAGTTTCCGTTGCATGATAATTCCAGATATTACCGGCATCCACAAAAAGTGCCCCTTTCACAACATGATAAATTGAGAAACGATATTCTACATTAGTTTCCAGTTGGATATCTCCAATCCGTTCGTAACCGTCTTCTGACTGGAAAGCTCCCGGGCCCAATGTGCGAAACTTCCACCCACGCATATCATTAGCACCTCCCGCATAAAAACCTTTTTCGAAGGGAATATCATTTGAATTGCCATAAGGTATTGCCAATCCCACCAATCCGCGAAAAACCAGTGCTGTTCCCTGATTATCAAAATGAATATAATGACGATAATCACCCATGAAACGAACGTATTGCGAATAGCGAATCCCAAAAACATTATAGTAACCTTGAGAAGACAACCGGTTTCCAAAAATTTTATTCACTGCATTTAATAAATTACCCGAGCTCTCAAAATCGAGCCGAAGATAATTGAAGTTCCCCACTTGATGCGGTTGTTGATTGTTCAGGATAAAACTGTATTTCAGGCCCACAATCATATGGTCGGAATACTGTTCTTTAAGGCGCTGATTGGTTTCTTTATCTAAAATATTTTGAAATTCACGCGAAGGGTTTATCTTTACAAAATTGATATTGATGGGTGTAAAAATATGCTTAATCAGTTTAGTTTGATTCCATGTATAACCCACGTCCATATTGGTTATATCCCTCGAATAATAAGGCCTTAACTGGTAATTAAAACCAAGCCCCATGTGAGTTTCCGGATTCCCGGGTAAATGTATATTCCGAAAAGGAAACAGTGCCATGGGGAAAAAGAGTGTCGCATCAATGCCCGCCTCAAAAGTATTAAAAAAGCCCCTGGTTCCAGATACAGCCATGCCTGTGGAATCGGATGTAAGAGCCTTCAGGTTTTGAGCCTCAAAGCCACCCATTAAACGCAAACGAAAAACTTCGGCACGCTTAAAAATATTACGGTTAGTAAAAGCCAACACACCATTAACCCCCAAATTACCACTCGAATTAGTGCCCATCGTTTCCACTGAAAAAGCATTAAGTTTGGCTGTTTGCATTTTAATCCTTGCATTCAAGTACTTCCAACGTGTAAGGGTGTCGGCTCTCGCATTTGTTGTATCAAAATTTATGTTGACCGATCGTAAAAGCGGAAAATTAAACAATCTTTTATAGGTTTGCTGTACATGCGCATCCGAATACGCCTGCATAGGTTTTATGTATATAGCATCATCAAAAGTATGCAAATTAAACCGCTGATTCTTATTACATAAGAACCAGTAACCATATCCTGTTGTGTCGCCCTTAAAATGGATGATATGCTTTAAAGTATCGTAAACAGGATGCGCCAGGGGATGATAATCAGGGATAACCCAAACATTTTTTATAAAATACCGCTGATGAGGCAATGATATTAATTGGCCGGGGTTCTCCCCATCAGGGACTTCTTTATTTAAAATACTTATCTGCACAAGCATACCCTTTTTTCTCAAATTCGTATCTATTTGATACTGAATATAATTTCTGTTAAAATGAAAATACCCGTTGTTTCGCAGATCAGAAGTAATACGGTTACGCTCATCATCCATTGTATAAGCATTATAAATATCCCCTTTTTTCAGGAGGCTGTTTTTCAGGTTTTTTTTGATAAAAGGCAACAAAGCCGAATCCTGAACCTGATAAACAATACTATCGTATCGGTACGGACTGGATGGTGTAATGTGATAAACCACATCAATTAATTTACCTCTTTTAATAAATTGGTAAGTAATTTTTGAATGAAAAAAGCCAATGTCATTAAGGTATCTTTGAATCTTTCGCACACTATTTTTAGCATCATCTGCATAAAAATAGGCAGGTTCTTCTCTAAATTTTTTATTGATTAAGGTATTTATTTTGGTAGGATGATTTGCATGGCGGTAGTAATACCACAACGGAATACGAGTGAATAAAAATCGTCTGTTAGGTTTAGGTTGAATATAAGGCAATATATCGCCGGCTTGGATTTCCGGATAATTATGGTTGTCGATCAGGAGTTTATTCTTGTTAAGCAACAACGACTGTTCCGGGATATATTTCTGCACCGAACAGGCCGTAAATACACCCAGCAAAAGAAAAACCAAACCAGCTTTACTAAATCTTACTACTTTCAAATTCGTAGATCCTAAATTGCAAAAATAACAAAGAAGCAATAGCGAAAGTTACATTAGATAAGGGATTTTTTTCTAAATAAAATGTTGTCAAAATAAAATAAGAGTGTATATTTGCACTCTCAAAATTTGGGGAGCTTAGCTCAGCTGGTTCAGAGAATCCCGACTGACAAGTCGGGAGGGTCACTGGCCTTTAGAGTGAAGTTCTTAAAAAAACAAGGGAGCTTAGCTCAGCTGGTTCAGAGCACCTGCCTTACAAGCAGGGGGTCACTGGTTCGAATCCAGTAGTTCCCACCAAATAAAAAGCCGTTAATCAGTTGGTTAGCGGCTTTTTTGTGTCTGTTCATTTTTCATTCGTTTTGTTATTTGCAAGCGGTTTGCAGCTTTTCGTCTTTAAATTAATGTCTCATTTCGTTTATTTTATCATTTTCTTTGTCGCTTCCCTATATCTTGAGTTTACCCATACATCGTTTTATTATATCTATCAGCTTTTTTATGTTTTGCTCGTCAATTGTGCTTTTTTTAGCTACCAGCAAATGGTGTTCCGAAAATTCCAACTGCAAGTTCTGCCCAAATAACAAATAGGACCACGAACAATGTTATTCCAAATAGAATTCTATATCGTAAGGTCTTTATTTTCCTTAAAATAAATTCTAGTGTTAGTCCTGTTCCAATCAATAAAATACCAGCGACTAGAAAATCAGAAATTTCCCAATTCACTTCGTTAGTAAATTTCATCGCTATAAGTGGTATTAATAGTATGGCTATTGCAGTTGCCAAAATAGTGACAAGTCTTTTGTTTTGATTAGTAATTTCCATAGTGTCTGTATTTGTTAAGTGATAAATGTTTCCAAAAATAATTCATAAAAAAAGTCACAGGTACAATAAAATAACTATGTTTGCATAGGATTAGATTTTTAACTTTCTAACCCTGAATATTTTTATTTATTTATTTTATTATTATGTCAAAAAAATTATTCGTTGGGAACATTGCATGGAGCGCAAGCGAAGACGACTTACGCAACCTCTTTACCCAACAAGGCGAAGTAGAGGATTTAGTTATTTTAAAAGACAAATTTACCAATCGTTCAAAAGGATTTGGATTTGTTACCTTCACTTCAGATGAAGATGCCGCAACTGCTATTTCTGAATTAAACGGATACAATTTGAATGGCCGTGATTTGGTAGTTAACGAAGCAAAACCCCCAAGAAGGGATCGTTACTAGACCATAACAAAAACAAAGCAAAGCCTTACAGAATTACTGTAAGGCTTTTTTATTACATGCTAAACCGATAAGAAAATTTTATCAAAAACACATTGGTGGGTGCAGTATCGAACATCTGAATAAAATTATTCCCAAAACGAAAATCACCATTAGACATATCGTCAGACCGGCTTTGCGACCATACCAAATATAGTGTTGAGCCGGGCACAAACTCCCAGCGCAAAACCATATTCGACCTAAATTCCACTACTGTAAAATCAGGATTATCCAATAAAAAATCAATATTACCGTTGGCATTTTCATCAATTAAATATTGATTATCAGCAGCGTTGTATGTGATTTCATTTGCGCCGAATTGATAAAACTGAGCATCAAACTTTTTGGCATTAGGCCTTATCACCTTTTTAAAATCGCTGTATTTTCCTGAAAAAATAAAGGGTTGGCCCCAATACTCAATGGAAAGGTCGGGGGTAAATGAAAAATTAATCCTGACATTGGCCGAAAACATCTCCTGCTTAAGGCTTGACACAAGATAAATTGTATTGTCATCCACGTTTTCGTCGGAAACATATTTAAAACGGCGAAACGAATTGCTGTAATTCGGGCTTAAGGTTAACCTTAAAGCAGGGACAGGCTGGTAAGAAACATCCATACCCATGCTGTACGAATGGCTTTCGTCCTGATCGCCAATACCCCGATTAAAATTAATGCCAAAAGTTAGCTTTTTTCGCTGGTCGCCACTTACATAACCACCGAAATTCCAATTTCCCGGGATGCGTATAGCAGGGCCTCCACGCAACTCATGACGATCCACATTAAAAAAATTACGGTTAACGCGGAAGCCAAATCTCCAATAATTCTTAAACTGTGTGTTAAACCTAAAATTTGACCCCAGAAATGTATTCATACCTGTGAAGTCCCATCCCATCCAATGGCCAAGATGAAAGTTCATTGTTCTGAAAATACCAAAGGGTTCCCAAATCACGTACTCAAGCCCTGTAGAAAGTTTAATCATATCAGCTATGCTCAAATACCCTTGGTCATTCAACTCAAGTCCAGGGCTTAACATGCTTGTTTTAAGCGCATAACGCCAGTGTCCCTGCCCTATTTTCGAGAATCCGACACTCATGGCTGAGCCCTGTAATAAACGCAAACTGGTATCCACCGAGCGAAATCCACCCGGACGTTGGTAATAGCGCTGAGGAGCTTCCTGAAGATCGGTAATGGCTTCACGATTTCCGTGCACACTACTACCGATAAGTCTCACACTAAGTTGATACGTTTTATCTTTCCAAAAATTCTGAAAATCGATGCCACCCGTGTAAGCTGCATTGGGCAAATACATCAGCGAGCTGTCTTTTATAAAACGGTTGGTGGCCGTCAACATTCCCCCAACAATGGTTTTCCCTTTGTTGATGTCTTTTTGGAGGCGGACATTAAAATAATTGGTTAGAGGTTCAATCCCCTGTTTGCTTCTGACGCCTGCACTGTCGATGGTAGCTTTTTCATAGTTAGTAAGGCTTTCGAGTACTCCTATTGACCAACCGTCTTTGGTTTTCCCCGATAGTTTAAAAGCACCGAGAATCCTGGTTCCATCAGGCACCTTTGCATATTCGTTATCATGTAAGTCAGGAGAGTTGTGAGGTGAGCGACCAATCCGGCGCGAATAAAACAAGTTTTCACGGCTAAAACCACCGCCACCTGCTTCTAACGGGAAATTAAAAATATTGCTTCCTTCCACAAAAAAAGGCCTTCTTTCCTGAAAATACGTTTCAAAAGCAGACAAATTTACCTGTGACGGATCAGCCTCCACCTGGCCAAAATCAGGATTAATAGTAAAATTCAGGGTTAAATCGTTGGTTACAGCTATCTTTCCATCCATTCCCAGAGAATAGCCTGGTGTCCTTCCGGTTGCAAAAGGATTACCTGTTTCTTTAGGTGCTGTTTCCAACTTTCCCATTGCATAAGGTGTTATAGCCACCTCCTTTTTAGGATGAATATTGTCAATTCCTTTGAGTAAGCCAAATTGGCTAACCCAGCCCGAATTTTCTTTGGAAACAGGTTGCCAAACACTTGTTTCCTGTTTACGAAATTCGCTTCTTATCAGTTGCAAACCCCAAACATGATTTTTATTTTTTGCAAAACGTAGTTGTGAGAGCGGAATCCTCATTTCGGCAACCCAACCCTTGCCATCGATAGATGTTTTTACGTACCACACAGGGTTCCAGGTAGCATCCATATCGTTATCGTTTACAAATTTCGCATCAAATTTCACCCCCATGGCATTGGTGGAAAATGCAAATGCAGTAAGTTTATCATTATAGCTGTCAATACCTATTGCTACCCAGTCACCTTCGGCTTTGTCGCGGCGTGACAAACGCCTTTCAATTTTACCAGGCTCAGTGTCATAGCAACGAATCCCGACATAAAGATTGTTGTTATCATACAGAATTTTAAAAGCTGTTTGTTGCGACGGGGCTTTTAGATTATAAGGCTCAAACTGGGTAAAATTATCGCCCCATTGCACTTCGCGCCAGGCTGAATCAGATAAACGCCCGTCAATCACAGGAGGGGGCCCCTGAAGCATTTTAGCTTCATATGAACGTGTCTTAATCTGACCGAATGAGAGTATCGGGATCATCAAAATAATCAAGATGAACCATAAAATATTTAAATGAGTAAAACGTCTGAACATTGTCTTTATTAATCTTTTTGGTTGGTTGATTTTCTGTTTTGCGGACTTAAGTTATAACGCTCGGGATGCCTGGCATTAAAGTTAAGATAAAACTGTTCAATCTCAGGCAAATCCTTCTCGAAATCGCCGGAAGGATAAAACACCGGGCCAAGTCCTCCTTTTTTAAATTTATAATCAATGAATGCCAGTACAACGGGAACTTCTGCACTTCGCGCTATTTGGTAAAAACCTTTTTTCCAATTTTTGACTAAAGCACGTGTTCCCTCCGGTGTAATAACAACATAAAAAGTATCAAATGTTTTAAATTTGGATAATATTTCAAATAATTGACGAGCCGGGTGACTATTTGTTACAGGTTCGCCGCCTAAAATTGTTAAAAGCCATCCTAAAAGCGGTTTAAAATACTTGGCCGTAATCATAAACTTCACAGGCAGTCCCAACATCCAAAATGCCAAGCGACCATAAACAAAATCCCATAAAGAAGTATGTGGTGCAACAATAATCACAGCCTTTTTTATTTCAGGAGGTAACTTGCCCGTAATTTCCCAGCCTAACAAATACATTATAAATCCGGCAATTTTCTTCATCGCATCCAGCTTACTTCACCACCTACTTATCAGGAATGTTATTTTTGTCGGGCGGCTCTATGTATTGCGGACTCAGGTTGAATTTCTCAGGAAATTTTGCAGACATGCCTTTGTAAAATTCCTGAATCTTACTCAAATCCCTTTCATAATCCCCACTTGGATATATTAACGGACCTATATAACCAGTTTTTTTACGGTAATCAATCGCGGTAAGCAAAATAGGCACCTCAGCTTTTAAGGCAATATAGTAAAATCCTTTTTTCCAATTAGTTACCAACGAACGCGTCCCTTCGGGAGTGATAGACAAGTACAACTCATCATAACTCTTAAACAAATCAGCCAGGGCCTCTACTTTGTTGCTTTGTGCGCTTCTGTCCAGCGGAATACCGCCCAACATTTTCAACAAAGCGCCCAGTGGCCAAAAAAAAAGTTCTTTTTTTATAACAACATTAACTTTTACCCCTTTCGAGCTGATACATAACATCCCTACAAGGTAATCCCAATTAGAAGTATGGGGTGCCTCAATAAGGACTACCTTTTTTAAACCCAAAGGCATATCGCCCATCATTTTCCAGCCGAATAATTTCAGGATAAATTTTGAAAAATTTTTCATGCGGCAAAAGTAATGATTTTGAAATTTTAAGATTTGCACATAAAAAAACCAAAAGGCAGCACCTGAAAGATACGACGCTGCCCTTTGCAAGTTTCAGGTCAACTTACCAAATGTAAGCCCGTTTGTCTTTAGGAATAAACAATTTATCACCTGCTTTAATATTAAATGCCTTAATAAAAGCATCCATATTAAATGGAGGTATGTTTACACGGGCCTCACCAGGGCTATGCACATCGGTTTTCAAACGTTTGGCAAGCTCCTTGGCGCGGATGTTTTGGCGCCATACCTGCGCAAAAGCCATAAAAAATCGCTGGTCAGCCGTAAATCCATCAATGGTTTTCGGATGGCTTCCGTTGAGTGATTTCCGGTAGGCACCATATGAAATATTCAAACCACCTAAATCGGCAATATTCTCACCCATAGTCAGTTTGCCATTTACATGCAACGAATCAAGAATAGTGTAATGATCATAAAGTGCAGCCAGTTTTTTTGTTTTAGCACTAAATCGTTTGGCATCTTCTTTAGTCCACCAATTATTCATATTTCCCTCTTTGTCGTATTTCCGGCCCTGATCGTCAAAACCGTGAGTCATTTCGTGACCAATAACCACACCAATGGCACCATAATTTACGGCATCATCGGCATCTTTATTAAAGAATGGAGGTTGCAAAATGCCGGCAGGAAAAACAATTTCATTGTTGGATGGATTGTAATACGCATTAACCGTTTGTGGAGTCATACCCCATTCGGTTTTATCCACCGGTTTACCGATTTTCTTTAAATTCCTGTTAAAAGCAAACTTGCTGGCATTCATAACATTTTGGAAATAATTATCAGGAACTATTTGTAAAGCGCTATAGTCTTTCCATTTATCAGGATAACCGATTTTAACTGTGATAGCTTTGAGTTTCTCAAGGGCTTTTTCTTTTGTTGCATCGCTCATCCAATCGAGTTTCTTAATTCGTTCGGCAAAAGAGGAGCGCAAATTCCCAACCAGTTTAACCATATATGCTTTTGATTCAGGTGGGAAGTATTTCTCCACATATAATTTTCCAAGTGCTTCACCCAAGCCGCTTGAAGTTGTTCCCATCACCCGTTTCCAACGTGGGCGCATTTTTTGCTGACCCGACATGGTTTTACCATAGAAATTAAAATTTTCCTGAACGAACGCTTTGTTGAGAAATGGGGCCGCATCGCTTAATAATTTCCACATTAAATAAGCTTTCCACTGACTTAGTGGTGTTTCCTTAACAATTTGCCCCATGCCTTTGAAAAAAGGAAGCTGGCTCACGTTGATATCACCCGGATTTTCTAATCCCAATTGTGAAAAATAAATTTTCCAATCGAAACCGGGAGCGGTTTTCTGCAACCCGGCCAACGACATTTTGTTGTAGTTATTTTCAGGAACCCTGCGCTGCAGGCGGGTAAAAGATGTTTTTGCCAATTTAGTTTCCAAATCGAGTACCTGCGCAGCCTCTTTTTTGGCGGTAGCAGCAGCATCACCTTTTAATTCAAACATTTTAGCAATATGCAACTCATAAGCCGCACGCAATTTTTTAGAAGCGGCATCATCATTGGTATAATAACTCACATCGGGCAATCCCAAACCGCCCTGATAAAGGTTTCCAATTTCCATGCTACTGTTTTTTTCATCGGCACCGGCAAAGAAATAAAACAAGGGGTGTACGCCTCCTTTATGCATGTCGGCCACCTCCTTTTCAACATCTTTTAACGACGATAAGTTGTTGATAGCTTCCATTTGAGGGGCAATAGCTTTTATACCCAGTTTTTCAATACTGGCCGTATCCATACCGCTGTTATAAAAGTCACGGATTTTTTGTTCAATACTGCCTTTTTTGCTGTCCTTCTTTTTTGAAATTTCATCCACCAGCGATTTTAACTCTTTTTGGTTATTTTCATACAAAACCGTAAAAGCACCATACTGGCTGTACTCCGGTGGAATCGGATGGTTTTTTATCCAACCTCCGTTAACATATTCATAAAAATTATCTCCCGGTTTTACACTTTTATCCATGTTTACCGGGTCGATGGCTTTGTTCATACCTGTTTTCTTTTTTTGTGTCTGGTTGCAGGCTCCCATCGAAAGGGCCAATAAAGCAACTAACACGATTGATAAATATTTTTTCATGGTTTTGAGTTTAACTCTGGCAAAGATATGAAAAGCAAGATAATATTATCCTTCATAGCTTAAAAACTAAAAAATCATTTTATGCAAAGGTAAAAACGGCAAAAGTAGTAATCAGAAATCAAGTTCCAGGTCCAGCTTTTCTTTTAGCTTTTTTATTTTGGGATATTTTGTCGATAGTTCTTCAAATCGCTCCCGATCGGTATAAGCCTCATGCTTTTCGCCTTGTGCCAATACCACAGCATCTAATTTAATCTGATTATTTTTCAATTCACGTTTTAAATAGGTAAGTAGCACCGAAACATTCAATTTATCCTCTTTAACTATCAGATTGGGAACCTGATAAGCAATTGTAAAATTATCTTTTAACTGAGGATTGGCCTTGGCAAGTGTCAGGACAAAGCTGGGAGATTTTACCTTATAATGTTCCACAAAATGCTGCCAGACTACTTCCAATTGTTCCTGCGTAAATGTGTTTGCAATTACGGGTTCATCAGACGTATCTGTATCCTGTTTCCCGTTTTTCAAGGCATTCAGGCTGTCCCTTATGGAGATGTTCCGGTAGGTTCTACCGTTTCCATTTGCGGGGCGGGTAACTGTCTTTTTTGTAGCAGGCGTTACCTTTGGTTTTGCAGGGGCAGTTTTTGGAGGCACGAAGGTGTGTTCTGCCGTATTTTTATCCGGATCAGCCACATCGGTTTTATTTTGCTCGTCGGCAATGCTTTTATCAGCAGCTTCTGTTTTTGACTCCGGGACCGGATGTTTCGCAGCCTGAATATCGGGTTCACTCACAGCCGATGGAGAATCTTTGCTTTTGGATGACTCAACCGATTTGTGGTTATAGCCGGCAGCCGATTTACTCGTAGCCTGCGGATTGATATTTTCCTGCATGCCGGCATCCCCCATATTAAGTGTGCTGAGTTGTGTCAACGCAATTTCAACGTGCAGGCGTTTATTGTTGCTGCTCTTGTAACTTAAATCGTATTGATTAGTAGTTTCAAGCGCTTTAAACAAAAAGCTCATGCTACAGGCTTTGCCTTGCCTTTGATAACGCTGTTTTAAGGACAATCCGGTCTGTAATAACTCGGTGGTCTTAGGGTTTTTCACTACCAGCAAATTACGAAAGTGCTCGTTTAAACCACCCAGAAAATCCTGGCCGTCAAAACCATTTTGCAATATCTCATCCAAAATCAATAAAAGACTCGAAACATCAGCGTCAAGCAAGGCATCGGTAACCTTAAAATAATAATCATAATCAAGAATATTCAGGTTCTCGATAACATTTTTATAGGTAATGGTTTTACCGCTATAGCTCACAATCTGATCAAAAGTAGAGAGGGCATCGCGTAAAGCACCATCCACTTTTTGAGCGATAATATGCAACGCTTCTTCCTCGGCATCTATCCCTTCGTTTTTAGCAACATACGCCAAGTGGTTAGCAATATCGGCGACACTTATTCTTTTAAAATCAAAAATTTGGCAGCGTGACAAGATGGTAGGGATAATCTTATGCTTTTCGGTGGTAGCCAAAATAAATTTGGCGTAAGCCGGCGGCTCTTCCAGGGTCTTCAAAAACGCGTTAAACGCAGCCTGCGACAAC
The DNA here is from genome assembly GCA_913055825.1 of uncultured Bacteroidota bacterium. Taxonomy (GTDB): domain Bacteria; phylum Bacteroidota; class Bacteroidia; order Bacteroidales; family F082; genus Sulfidibacterium. Next base: position 12,792 of record CAJXKB010000018.1, on the reverse strand, counting down.
ATATGCACCTCATCAATAATATAGACCTTGAATTTACCGGCCTGCGGCGGAATACGCACCTGATCGACCAGGGCACGGATATCTTCAACGGAATTGTTTGAAGCCGCATCCAACTCATGGATATTAAAAGAGGCGTTTTCATTAAAAGCACGACACGATTCACATTCATTACACGGCTCTCCATCATCGGTGGGATTCAAACAATTGATGGTTTTGGCCATTATGCGGGCACAAGTTGTTTTACCAACACCACGCGGGCCTGTAAACAGGAATGCCTGCGCCAGATGGCCGGTTTTGATAGCGTTTTTCAACGTAGCCGTAATGGAATCCTGCCCCACAACCTGGGCAAAGGTAGAAGGCCGGTATTTTCTGGCCGATACAATGTAATTATCCATGAAACATTTTTTGAGCTTCAAAAGTAGCAAAATTCAGCTTAACACAAAAGCCCGGGCACAAAAATGCGTCCGGGCTTCAGTATTTTTATTGAACCGGTTTTAGCTCAGCGTATGGGCATATTTCGTAATTTTCGATTTCAAATTACCGGCTTTATTTTTGTGAATAATATTTCGCTTGGCCAGTTTGTCAATCATTGCATACAACTTTGGCATTTGCTCTTCGGCTTCTTTTTTGTCGGTAAGCGACCTAAATTTTCTCACTGCATTCCGCACTGTCTTAGCATAGTAACGATTATGCAACGTTCTGGTTTCAGTTTGTCTGATTCTTTTGAGAGCTGATTTATGATTAGCCATAATTCTTAAATGTTGTTATTTTACAATTCCTTTTGGGCGTGCAAAATTAAATAAAGTTTTAATATAAAAAAGTCTTTCCATGTTTTTTTACTTTGAAATACCAAATGAAGCTAAAATTCTTTCATTTTCACAGCAATTCCCCTATCAAAACCGGTTCATCTTTCATCACAATTTCCTTTAGCTTTACGCGATAGAATTCGTTTTTCTTTAACTCTTTTTCAGGAATCAGAATCGGCACATAATGCTCACCGTATCCTGTGGCAAATCCATTTTCGTCGAATTTCTCTACCAGCACTGTCTCTGTTTTCCCGATGAATGATTGTCGATAGTTCAGCTTCATTTCATCCGACAGTTTACGAATAATCTCTGACCGCCTGGTCTTCTCTTTTTCAGGAATCTGATCGGGCATACGTTCGGCACGTGTACCCTTTCGCACACTATATTTAAAGGTATGGATATGTCCAAACTGTATGCGTCTGGCCATATCTACGCTATCCTGAAAATCTTTTTCGGTTTCTCCGGGAAAGCCCACTATCAGATCGGTAGTCAGATTAAAACCCGGATACATTTTTCGCAGCTTATCGGATAAATCTTCAAATAATCCGGCCGTGTACATCCGCCTCATCTTAAGTAAAATATCTTCCGACCCACTCTGCAGGCAAAGATGCAAATGAGGCGTAAGCTTTGGGTGTTGAAACAAACGAAAAAAGCTATCGGTAAAACCATCGGGCTCAATGGAGGAGATACGCAGCCGGAAGTCGCCCGGAATCTCCAGAATTTGCTCCACCAATTTTTCAAAATCCACCTCTCCGTCTTTGTAACGACCAATATTTACACCGGTAAGTACTACTTCTTTAAAACCAAAGCCAACCACCTGCCTTATATTTTCATAAATATCTTTTGCCTGACGACTTATGGCACGGCCGCGTACTTTCGGAATGATGCAAAACGTACAATAATTGTTACAACCATCCTGAATTTTTATCAAACTCCGGGTGTGCAACGTGGTATCGGCAGCATCATAGGAGAAAACTCCCTTTTTAAAAAATTCGGGTGATTTTATCTCACCTTGAAACCAGGCATCCACCAGCGAAGTAATTGAAGCTTTGTGGTCGTTGTCCACCACAAAATCAACTTTGGCATTTTGCTCCAACTGCTCTTTATAATTGGTTGCCATACAGCCAGTAACAATTTTTAAGGCATTATGATGCAACCTATCCATCTGGTTCATCACCTGTTTTGATTTATGGTCGCTTTGGTTGGTTACCGTGCAGGTATTCACTACATACACATCGGCATCCTCGCTAAAATCGACTACCTGAAAGTTCTTTTTGGTAAACTCAGATACGAGGGCATCGGTTTCAAACAAATTCAGGCGGCAGCCCAATGTTTTAAAAGCTATTTTTTTCATCTGTTTATTCAGTTTACCGGGATACTTGCCTGAGCATTTACCTTTTCGCCTTCGGTGGAAAACGTGGCCGCCGAATGTAGTTTTACTTTAACAAATTCGCCGATAAGGCTTTCGTCATCAGAAGGGAAACGAACGATGATCTTTCCTTCGGTGAGCCCCGATAAGAAACCGGCCTTGCGGTCGTGGCCACGAACCAAAACATCCACAGTTTTTCCAATCAAGCGTTTGTTATACTCAAACGAATGCTTCATCAGCTCATCCGTAAGCATGTGGTAACGTTTTTTCTTTTCGTCTTTCGGAATATCATCTACCCATCGCGAGCTGGCAGCACCCGGACGAGGGGAATATTGCGCAATATACGCCATATTGTATTTAAATTCTGCAATAGCTTTGCGCGTATTTTCAACCTGGGCATCGGTTTCACCCGTAAAACCGACAATGATATCGGTAAAAAGAGTTGCCTGCGGAATTAATCGACGAATGGTCGAAACAATATGCCGGTATTGCTCCACTGTGTGCTTGCGGTTCATATGAACCAACATTTCATCATCTCCCGATTGTATGGGCAAATGAATTTGTTTGGCAAGGCAGTCGTATTGCGAAATCACCTCAATCACCTCATCCGACATATCACGTGGATGCGGAGAGGTAAAATAAAGCCAGAACTTTTTTTGTGATTTATTACCATACTCACCAATCATGCGGAGCAATTGCGCAAAACTAATTTCATCACCCTTTTTATCCAGGCCGTACGAGTTTACATTTTGCCCCAAAAGCGTAATAGATTTGTAGCCATTTTCCACAAGATGGTGTAATTCGTTCAAAATTTCACCGGACGGACGCGACACTTCCCTGCCACGTGTATAAGGCACAGCGCAATAGGTGCAAAACTTGTTGCACCCATTTTGAATGGGAATATAGGCTTCAAAACCCGATCCATATTTTGGTGTAATGTGCCAAAATTCTTCAATTCCCCTTTCGGGATGAAGTATCTGTTTTTTATCAACCGGCAATTGGGCTTCCGATACTCGAAAAGCAGCTTCATTCCGGGTTTTTAAAACAGGCTTTTCCATTTCAGCCAAACCTTTGTCGAGGGTTTGCATCCCCGCCGGGCTAACCACACCATATTGATAAATCATATCAGGCAACGATGGCAACTCGCTCATGGGAAAAACCAGGTCGAAAGTCTTCAAGAACTTCTCTCGGTCAGCAGGCAGCACACAACCCGTCACGAAAGTAATCAGATTCTTTTTATTCTTCCACTTATTCCATTTTTGAATTCTGGAATAGACCTTGTCAATACCTTTTTGCCTCACCGAACAAGCAATGACACCCAATAAATTAGCGTCTTCTTCCCTGTCAGTAACTTCAAATCCCAGCTGGTCGAGAACCTTTTGTACGCGCTCCCCGTCAGAAATATTCATTTGGCAGCCCAACTGAACAATATGGTATTTCATGATTTTTTTCCTTTTTAAAAATAAACTTCGGCATGCAAATGATCTTGCGGTATCCCTTTTTCTTCCAACACATTCATAGCATCGCGTATCATTTCAAAATTCCCACAAAGGAAACAATGTGTATCTGGTTCCACCTCATTTTGTTGTAAAAATGAGGTTAACCGGCCATTAAAATCGCCTTGGTCATCACGACTGGTACAGGCCACATATCGTATGGAAGCATAGTCTGACTTTTCATAAGCATCCGAAGCATGTCGAATACCGTGAACCACTTTATAATTTAAATTCGGGAAACTCCTGACCATGCTGTGGAAAGGTGAAATACCGGTTCCGCTTGCAATAAATAAAAACCGGTTCCCGGTTTGTAAAAACTCATCTTCCAGCGTAAAAAATCCAAGAGGGCCCTGTACTTCCACTTCGTCTCCAGGTTTTAAATGTTTCAGGGTTTTTGAAACCTCACCATCTTCCACTTCTTTCACAAGTACCTCCAGCGCTTTATCCTCGACCCCGCTGTATATTGAATATTCACGATGATGGATATCGCCGGCACGGCCCAACAAAATATGCTGGCCGGGTTCAAATTTCATGTCTCTTCGTTCAATTTCCAGGACAAATGTGGAGCTGGTAAGTTCCCTCAATCCCAATATTTTATGATAGTTATTATTCATTTGTTGTTTCAACTTATTTAATATTTTAGTTTCACTTGTTAAGTGCAGGGATTTTTTGGGTCTGCAAAAGTACACAAATTTTATATCAAATTGTATTTTCGAACAAGGACAGGAAGAACACCCTTTATAATAAAAATCGTGACAAATTGTTCAGTTATATCCTAGGGATTCTAAAAAACAAAAAATGTGTTTTATATAAAATAAACGGGATAGATTTCAATGAAAAATATTTGCTATAGTTCAACTCCTTTAGAGTTGAACCATACACGAAATAATTCCACAGGTTACACCTGTGGCTATTATTGTTTAATCCCTTCGGGATTTATTCCGGCACATCAAAATAATATTCAGCCAACCTATCTGCTCAATCCGGATAAATTTTTTATCCCGGACAAAAAATCGTTAATCCATTTCTCAAAATTCAGGAATTCCGTACCTTTCGGCACTTAAAAAGTAATTTATTTATGACATCCACCCAACGCCAGCCCAGTCTTACAGAAGCATTAATTCCCATTGTTTTTCTTATTATGTTATTGTCATTCAATGTATTATTCTGGAAAGACACTTTGCAGGGTGCCAATCAGGTAGCCCTAATGACAGCCGCTGCACTGGCCGGCATCCTGGGATTGCGAATGGGTTATACATGGACACACATGCGAGATCAGATCGTAAAAACCATCGGGACAGCTATGCCGGCAATTCTAATTTTACTACTTATTGGAGCATTGGCAGGAACCTGGCTCATCAGCGGAGTGGTACCGGCGCTGATATATTACGGACTTGACATTCTGTATCCAAGTATCTTTTTATTTGCTGCCGTGGTGATTGGCGGTATCGTTTCGCTGGCAACAGGAAGTTCATGGTCAACAATTGCCACCATTGGTGTGGCACTGCTCGGCATTGGTGATGCCATGGGTTTCGACAAAGCCATTGTAGCCGGGGCTATTGTTTCGGGGGCCTACTTTGGCGATAAAATGTCACCCCTGTCCGACACAACCAATCTTGCCCCGGCAGTAGCCGGCACCGATTTATTCACACACATCCGTTACATGATGTACACCACTGTTCCTTCCATGAGCCTGACACTGATTATTTTTCTGATCATTGGGTTTACCTATCACACAGGTGTAACACCCACTCATGTTAAAGAAGTACAAACGGCGATTGAACACACTTTTCATATTACCCCCTGGCTGTTTTTAGTGCCGGTTATTTTGTTCGTTGTCATCCTGAAAAAGATGCCTCCCCTACCGGCTTTAAGTGTGGGAGTTGTGTTGGGGGCCATTGCTGCTGTTATTTTTCAACCTCATATTATTGAAAATTTAACCCACATCAGCGGGAATTATGCAAAAGCTTCGTACATTGGGGTAATGCAGGCTATTTATGGAAAAACGGCTATCATAACCGAAAATCCGGCCATGAACGACCTGTTTTCCACCGGGGGCATGGCAGGCATGTTGCAAACCATCTGGCTGATCCTCTCGGCCATGACATTTGGGGGAATCATGGAATCAAACGGAATGTTACGGAAAATAACATCCACCGTATTGGGAATGGTTAAAAAAGACGGTACGCTTATTACCTCTACGGCCTTATCTTGTATATTTTTCAATATTACCGCATCTGACCAATATATTTCAATTGTAGTGCCGGGCGAAATGTACCATGATGCTTTTAAGGATCGTAACTTAAAACCGGAGGTATTGAGCCGTACGCTGGAAGATGCCGGGACAGTAACCTCCGTATTGGTTCCATGGAACACCGGCGGTGCCACACAAGCCAGGGTGTTGGGTGTTCCTACACTGAGTTATCTTCCCTACGCTTTTTTTAATTTAATCAGCCCGCTTATGACCATCTTTTTTGCCTACATGAATATCAAAATCAGGCGCTTTAGCGATGATAAAAAGAAACCGGAAGAAGAAAATTAAATACTTTGAAAAAGTTAAGAAAAAACTATACAGCTGCTTTTAATTTTGCCAGGGTGGCTTTGCCGAATTTTTCACGGGCATAATTTAGTGTTATTCGTAGCGTTTTTGTCTTTTTATCAGAAGGCAGGTCAAACATGGCATCCATCAAAATAGCTTCGACTATAGATCGTAATCCCCTGGCCCCCAATTTGTATTCGATAGATTTCTCAACAATAAAATCGAGCGCATCTTTCTGGAACACCAATTTAATATCATCCATGGCAAAAAGTTTGGTAAATTGTTTTACCAAAGCATTTTTCGGCTCAACCAGTATACGTTTCAACGCTTCCTTATCCAACGGATTTAAATAGGTAAGAATGGGTAAACGCCCTACAATTTCAGGAATTAAACCGAATTTTTTAAGGTCTGCAGGCGAAATATATTTCAGCAAATTATCCTTGTCCACACTATCGTCTTTGTGGCCGGCAAAAGCATAACCCACCACGTGAGTCCTCAGCCTTGAAGCAATAATCCGTTCAATACCCTGAAAAGCACCGCCTGAAATAAAAAGAATATTCTTAGTATCTACCTGAATCATTTTTTGCTCAGGATGTTTCCGTCCGCCTTGTGGTGGCACATTAATTATAGCACCTTCAAGCAGCTTCAACAAAGCCTGCTGCACGCCTTCGCCCGAAACATCCCTCGTGATAGAAGGATTATCACTTTTACGGGCAATCTTATCAATTTCATCAATAAATATAATTCCCTTTTCGGCTGCTTTCACATCATAATCAGCAGCTTGCAACAATCGGGTCAGGATACTCTCCACATCTTCACCCACATAACCGGCTTCGGTGAGTACTGTAGCATCGGCAATAGCAAAAGGTACATGCAGCATACGTGCAATAGTACGTGCCAGCAAAGTTTTACCAGTTCCTGTTTCACCCACCAGTATCACATTCGATTTTTCAATTTCGACATCATCGGCATCCTGCGTCTGACCAAGCCGTTTGTAATGATTGTAAACGGCAACTGAAAGCACTTTTTTAGCATCTTCCTGGCCAATCACATAGGTATCGAGGAAGGCTTTAATTTCGGCAGGTTTTAATAAAGTGTGGTCAATTTTCAACTCTTTTGAAGTGGTTTTAAGTTCCTCTTCAAGAATTTGCTGAGCCTGTTCAATGCAATAATTACATATTTTTGCTTCCAGTCCTGATATCAAAAGCCTGGTTTCCGATTTGGGCCTGCCACAAAATGAACAATGTTCTTCTTTCTTTTTCGCCATAATTTTTAATCTATGCCAAAGTCTCCTATTTACAAAAGCAAAGGCAGGAACAACCCAGCCTTTACATCTTGTTTATATTTCAGTTATTACCTGTCTTTTCTTATCAACACTTCGTCAATCATGCCATATTCCTTGGCTTCGCTGGCTGTCATCCAGTAATCACGATCACTGTCTTTCCAAACTTTTTTGTAGGTCTGGCCCGAATGTTTAGAAATAATTGTGTAGAGTTCTTTTTTCAGCTTTTGAATTTCCCTTGCGGTAATTTCAATATCGGAAGCCTGACCCTGCGCTCCCCCCATTGGTTGGTGAATCAGCACACGTGAATGAGTAAGTGCTGTACGTTTTCCCTTTGTACCAGCACATAATATTACGGCACCCATTGAAGCAGCCATGCCCGTACAAATAGTTGCCACATCAGGTTTTATGTACTGCATAGTATCATAAATCCCCAAACCTGCATAAACCGAGCCACCGGGAGTATTCAGGTATATCTGGATATCACGTGAGGAATCAACCGATTCCAGAAAGAGCAATTGTGCCTGGATAATGTTTGCCACATAATCGTCGATAGGCACTCCGAGGAAGATAATGCGATCCATCATCAAGCGTGAAAACACATCCATCTGCGCCACATTCAGCTTTCGTTCTTCGATAATGGTAGGCGAAATGTAATTTCCATAAACAGAGCTATAACTATCCAGCTTTTGGCTGCTGATACCCATGTGCCCGGTGGCAAATTTTCTGAACTCTTTGCTAGTATCCATGATTTTATTTTTTATTTTTTAGGAGTTGAAACAATTTTTACCAATTCTTCAGGACTTACTTCTTTTTCGTCCTTTGTGATCTTTTCTTTGAAAAAAGCAATATAACGCTCATCCATCAACTCACCATAAATACGTTCCCGCTCCTGATCGTTACTCAATATCTGATCAACGATGCCTTCAACCTGCGGGTTCGACGTTTCTCCACCTGCCATTTGGAAATAAGCCCTTACTTTGTCGCGGACATCTTCGTCACTCACTTTAAGTGCATCGCCAAATTGCTCAATCAATTTACCTTCAATTAATTGCCATTTAAAAGTTTTGGCGTAACTTTCATACTGACCGTCAATTTGCCCGGCTGTAGCTTTTCCTTTATTGTTTTCGAGCAACCAACGTTTCAAGAATTCATTGGGTAATTCGGGATCCACTTGTTTAAGAATTTGATCGATGGTATCACCCACAAATTGTTTATCGGCATCATGCTGATAATGAGTTGAGAGGTCTTCGCGAACACGATTTTTAAAATCCTCTTCTGTTTTCAATTCATCAGAAGGATAAACTTTTTTATAAAATTCTTCATTTAATTCAGCTTCTTTCACCCGTACAATATCGGTAATTTCAAATTCGTAATCTGCCTTAATATTTTCGTCAGCATCCTTCAATTTCAGTAATTCTTTAACTTTAGTTTCATCCTTAAAAGCTCTCATAGGATTAAAAACAATCTTAGCACCGACTTCTTTTCCCACAAAAAGTTTCTGAATAGTTTTCAGTTTAATATCACTGATAACAAATAAAGTTTCTGCATTATGGCCATCTTCAACCACTTCTCCTTCTTCATTTACCTGTTGCACTTTTCCATGAAGCGTATCATCAAGTTCAGCCTTTTCGGGATGTTCTTCTTCTCCCAAACGTTTTTGCATATCTTTTATTGCACTTTCAACCTCTTCATCAGTCACCTTAATCGAATAATAAGGCACTTTTAAATCTTCCGAGATATTTACATTGATATCAGGAGCCAATCCCAAATCAAAATAAAAATCAAACTCTTTTTGTCCGTCAAAATCCACTGGTTTGCTTTTTTCCTCGTTGGGTAGCGGATATCCCAAAATATTGATTTTATTATCGTAAATGTAGTTGTTTAAAGCATCCGAAACTGTTTTGTTTACCTCGTCGGCCATTACCGCATTGCCATACATTTTCTTAATCATTCCCATGGGGACCATGCCGGGACGAAAGCCGGGCATCTGGGCTTTTTTGCGATAATCTTTAAGTTGAGCATTGACTTTATCTATAAAGTCTTCTTCTTTTAGGTTAATGTGAACCAGGGCGGTAAGTTTTCCGCTTTCTTCCTGTGTAATATTCATTGAAAATGATTTTTTTTAATAAAAAGTAAAAAGTGCGGATGAAGGGACTCGAACCCCCACGCCTTGCGGCACCAGATCCTAAGTCTAGCGCGTCTACCAATTTCGCCACATCCGCGAAAAACATTCCCTGGCTAAAAGGGGTGCAAATATACTACTTTTTTAATTTCAAAATAGTTCGTTTAACACATTACGCATTTCACCCGGAAACATCAGTAAATCAACATGATTTATCGCAACTTCTCGTTCTGTTTATGCCGCAGTTTATCGCGGGTTTCCTTCTTAATGAGATTTTTTTCGAGTGCATCGGTTAAATCGACACCTGTTTGATTGGCCAAACACATCAAAACGAACAGCACATCGGCCATCTCATCCGCCAAATCAACCGATTTATCCGATTCTTTAAACGATTGTTCACCATATTTTCGAGCAATAACACGGGCTACCTCACCCACCTCCTCGGCAAGCATGGCCATGTTGGTAAGTTCGTTAAAATAACGCACACCGGTGGTATTGATCCACTTGTCGATTCGTTGTTGTGCCTCCTGAATGGTCATATTTCAATGGTTTTAATCGTATAAAAGTATAAAATATAAAAAACGAAAAAGAGACCGTCCCGGTTTTGGGGCAGTCTCCATTAATTTTTTACGGCTATATAGAAAAATTGCGAAATGTTCCGCTCACTATCTGTATTCGTCAGAAACAGTCAGTTTCTTTCTGCCTTTGGCTCTTCTTCTTTTGATTACCTTCCGGCCATTCACGGTTGACATTCTCTCACGGAAGCCGTGTTTGTTCTTTCTTTTTCTTACTGATGGTTGAAAAGTTCTTTTTGTCATCGTCCTGTTTATTTTGGGAGTGCAAAAATAGATTATTTTTTGGAATCACAAAACCCTTTGCAAAAAATATTTCTTATACCGAAAATATTTTTCTTATCGGGGCATGAGAAAATAACCATGGAGTATAAAAGCCTGTATAGCCTTAACACTCCATGGTGTGATACGATTTATTTTTCAGGAACCTGCTTCAGTGTTTCCACAAGAAAATCCCAAAACTTCTGAACCGTTGCGATATTTACTTTTTCGTCGGGGGAGTGAGGCCAGCGAATGGTCGGGCCAAACGAAATCATATCCCAATTGGTATAAACCGAACCCAACAAGCCACATTCCAAACCGGCATGAATAACTTTTACCTCGGGAACTTTACCAAATTTGTTGTTATAAATCTCTTTCATCTCCTTCAGGATAACCGAATCGGGATTGGGTTTCCAACCCGGATAGTCGCCCGAACTAACGGCTTTCAATCCGGCGGCTTCGTGCGAAGCCCTTACATCGGCAGCAATTTTATTTTTCCCTTCTTCGGTGAGGCTGCGCTGCAAGCTGAGCATTTCCAGTTTGCCATTTGCCGCTTTTACAACCGAAAGGTTTGTAGAAGTTTCGACAATACCTTCCAAATCGGGGCTCATGGTAATCATACCATTGGGGCAATCCGCAACCGCTTTGAATAGGCTTGCCTGTGCTTTTTCTTCCATTACTTTTGCGGGCATGTCAGTTGCGGTGGCAGTTACAACAACACCGGCATCGGTTTTGGCAAATTCATCTTTCACAATTTGTTCAAACTCTTTCACAAAAGCTTCGAAATCGGCTTTTTTATCTTCAGGTACCACTACCGTTGCAAAAGCTTCACGGGGGATTGCATTTCTCAGGTTACCGCCTTCCATGGAAGACACACGCAAGCCATATTTTTCAGCTGCTGTGACCAGTAATGCATTAATAATTTTATTCGAATTTCCGCGGCCTAAATTAATATCCAAGCCCGAGTGCCCTCCTTTAAGGCCCTTGACAGCTATTTGATAAGCGGCCATTCCTGCGGGAACATCCTCTTCGTTGTATTCCATCTCACCATTGGTATTAACACCACCGGCACAGCCAATATACAATTCACCTTCATCTTCCGAATCGAGGTTCAAAAGAATGTCGCCATCAAGCAAACCGGGTTTCAACCCCTCGGCACCGGTCATTCCGGTTTCTTCATCAATGGTAAACAACCCCTCGATGGGCCCGTGGGCAATATCTTTTGATTCGAGAACAGCCATTGTAGCAGCCACACCCATTCCGTTATCGGCGCCCAGGGTAGTACCACGGGCGGTTACCCATTCGCCATCCACATAGGCATCAATGGGATCTTTTTCAAAATCGTGATCGACGTCCGAATTTTTTTGAGGAACCATATCTAAATGTCCCTGCAAAACAATACCTTTCCGGTTTTCCATCCCTTCGGTGGCCGGTTTTTTGATAATAACGTTACCCACCTCATCGACTTTGGTTTCCAGACCGAGGTCTTCGCCAAATTTTTTCATAAATTCGATTACCTTGGCTTCTTTTTTCGAAGGACGGGGAATTTGAGTCAAACTGTAGAAATTTTTCCACAGGGCTTTCGGTTCTAAATTTAATATGTCTTTACTCATTTTTACTATTATTAATAAGTTTTTGAATTAAGGTGGTAAAATTAACAAATATTTGCAAAACACGTTTTGAACGGAAGTCAAAGTCGTTAAAGATTGTTAAGCGTTACATCTGCCTTTACACAAGCAAAAAAGGCCTGCAATAATATTTTTGCAGGCCATCTTCTCGTCCTCGATTGCAAACGAGGACGCATTTAGGCCTGCTTTTTTAATGCAAAAAATCAATCTTCACAAAGCCTTCCTCACCTCCATAATTTCTCGCTGAACTGAAAATATAATCTTAGGGTTGTCCACAATCATGGCCCGTACAGGATTGTCATGGATATAGTTAAGTTTTTGGTCAATCTTTTCAACTTCATTTGGTTCTAGCAAAATGGCATGATTGTCATCTTTCCAAAATTTATATTTGGATATCCGGTTTAAACGACGTCCTGCATATTCAAATTTTCTTATTCCCCACAATGGCGCATGTCTTAGCGGAAGCTTGTGTTTGAGATGACTTGTGCCGATGATAAAACACTTTAAACCCACAAGGCCTCATCTAACCTTAAAAATTCCTCAAATCAGCAAAAATTAATATAAAAACTCGCTTTTTTAAAAGTATTTATTTACCTTAGCATCAATTACTTAAACCAAATACCCAAATGTTTTTATTTCGTACTATAACGAATCTCTGCCCGCCCTAAGCATCCCCTTTTTGCTCACGGACAAAAACTTTTATAGAATAAATTC
>CAJXKB010000017.1 GCA_913055825.1 uncultured Bacteroidota bacterium | reverse complement strand
ATGTTTTGCGATTGTATGGCCGGGCAATGTCCCGGCTTTTTTTGTGTTTTGTGGCTATGGTGCGTGCCGCATTTTTACTGCTATGTTTTTTGATTTGCACCATTTTCATTTTTATACCTAGCGTCTGCTGATTTTATTCAAACAGCACTGCACCAACCCCCTGTTATTAGGACTGATTTAGCTTACAATTATACAAATTATTTTTATTCATAGTTATTAACTAAAAAATCTAATTGCAGGTACAAAGTACATTTTTTCTGTTTTATTGTATGTTATTGTATTGAATATGATTAGAACAAAATTATACAAAAATAATATACCGATAATAAATATAGGAAATATACTTTTAGCAGGAAGCATTGCTGATTGAGAGATTGTGGTTATATTAAAAAATGAGATTACGAGGAAAACAAATATTATTATTAACCATGTTATTTGAAAATTTAGAATAGACTTTCCAATAGCATCAACTTTATTTATTTTATCCTTTTTTTTCGACCAGATGATTAATGGTAAAATAATTCCAAGTAAAGGAAATATTAAAAAACTTAATTGTGATAAAATGAGAATAGTTATTATGCTTTTGTCTTCTTGTTTTTTTCGATAAAAGAAATCTTCAATTTTTACTTGAAGTGCAGTTGCTATTCTTTGTAAACTTTCACCTCTTGGAATAGTATCGTTATTTTCTATTCTTTGTATTGTTCTCACACTTAATCCGGATTTTCCAGCAAGTTCCTCTTGTGAAAATCCTTTCTTAATTCTTAGTTCTTTTATTTTATTATTATTTTGAAAATCCATTATTATTTATAAGTTTCTTGTTTATTTATTAATTGTTTAAGTGATATATTAAAAATATCATCAAGCCAAAAAGTATCAAAATAAATATTTTTCCAATTTGGATTAATTTTATCCAGTACCAAACATTCCCCTAATCCAAGATAATAAAAAGTAAGTCTTCCGCTTGTCCCTTTCCCACAATGTTTTATCACATAAATTTGATTTGTGTACGTATCAGTAAAATGAATATTTGGACTTAATGGTATATAGTCTGTTGCAGCAATTTTGGCCATTTTAATTTCCGTATATTTTGCAACTCCTTCTATAGATTGCTGAAATACAGAATACTTATAATTACCTTCACTTCCATAGATTGTATTAATATATTTTTTGTATAAGGATAAAACATCTTTTAACAGAAAACAATCATACATTGTTTCTCGTAAACTATCATATTTATTGATTTTGAATAGTAAATACCCTTCCATATGTGATATTGTTTGTAATGATTTGTCAGAATATGGAAATGGATAATCTAACATCCATGAAGCATCTTTCCCATAACTTATTCCTAATGAATGAATTTTCTCTTGAAGGATTTTATCTTGCTGAAATTGAAAAACATGAAACATTTCATGAATAGCTGTAATTATCCATTCTTCTTTAGTCATTTCACTTTGTTCTGGTGAAGATAAGACAACAGCTTGAATACCATTTCTATCCATACTTGCAGCCGAAATTACACTGTCGCTTTTATTGTATGTACCATAAATATCCATATTTCCAATCTTACCAATAAATTTTCCTTCAACTTTATGGATTGGGAAGTTAATCCAATACTGATAATTATTTTTCTTGTAAATAAAGGGGATATTTATGTCAGACCATCCTTTCCAAACTTTATCACCTTTTGTTTTTAAAAGATTATACGCTTCTTTTATTACCTCAATATCTTCCTTTTGAAGTGTGGGTATTTTAGTTGTCTGACTATAAGCTAAACCAGAATAAATAATTAATATTAGAAAAAGTCCAATTTTTAATAAAAAATTCGAATTATAACTTATCATTAATCCTTTTGCTCTTTTTTGCTTTTGCATGATTTCTCTATTTTTTTATTAAAATATTGAGCAAAAGTAACTTGTATATTATATAGACACAACTACTTTCCCGTGACATTTAGGTGACATTTTTACTTCATTCCATTACAAAGTTCAGATTTAGTGGTGTATCCCCCGATTAATCATGCACCAATCCCCTAATGATTAGGCTTAATTGGTTTTGTGGTGTGTAATTGATCATAACTGCACGTATTTTACTGTAAAAATAACAAAAAACTAGCATTTACACATCTTTTACAACCTCAAATTATCAACATATAAACCTGATTATTTGTTAATTATGTGTGTTTTTTGAAGAAATCAGCAGACTCTATTTAATGAGCCTTTAAATATTTATAAATCAATGATTTAAAAAGAGAATGAGCTTCAATCATCAACTCTTTAAACATACACCGTTTTAGGGGCAATAATCCACATGCTGACACCCCGGCTGATCATAAACAGATGAAGGGCAAGCCATAGGCCGTTATTTTGGAGGTAGGGGAATCCCAGATAAAAGGCGGGCAGGAAAACGAACACGGAGGCAATAATCATGGTGTTGCGCATGGCTTTTGAAGCCGTTACGCCCACGTAAACACCATCCCATATAAATGCCGCCAGACTGGTCAGAGGTAAAAAGACAACCCATAGGTAATAATTTTTTGCGAGGTTTAAAATTTCAGGATTATTGGTCATTACCTGCATAAAATATTTCAATCCGCCCCAATAAATCAAACTGGTTAACAGTGCGATAGCCAGTCCCCAAAGAAACAAGTGTCGAATGGTTTGTCGTAGTAAATCTTTCGATTGCAAGCCTTTTGCCTTCCCCGTAAGGGCTTCGCCGGCATAGGCAAAACCGTCGGCAAAATAGGAGAAGAAAAAGAAAAACTGAAAGAGCAGAGAATTAACGGCCAGCGTATTATTTCCCAATCGTGCCGACTGGCTCGTAAAAAATGACAAAGCAAAAAGCAGTAGGAGAGTACGGATAAAAATATCTCCATTTAACCTGAAGAATGCCATGATACCCTCTTTTTGCATGATAATTTTTCGCGAAAGCAACTTGGCGTAAGGTTTGTATTTTGCTTTTACAAAAATAAATGCCAATGTCAAGCCTGAATATTGTGCAATTACGCTGGCGAGTGCCACTCCGTTGGAGGTCATGTGAAATGCGTATACGAAAACAAAATTCAGTACAATATTTACCGAATTGACAACAATGGCAATAACCATAGGAATTTTGGCATTTTGCATGCCGAGGAACCATCCGTAGAAACTGTAAAGTGCCAGGGTTGCCGGTGCTGCCAATATCCTGATATAAAAATATTGCCGGGCAAGGTTTTTTACTTCCTGGCTTCCATCGAGGAGCTTAAAAGCAAGCCACTGAATGGGATATTGAAAAAGAATTAAGCCGAAGGCCAGCAGAAAAGCTACGAGTAGCGATCGTTGTAATCCCAGGCTGATGTTTTGTTTGTTTTTTGCGCCGAATGCCTGGGCTGTAAATCCGCTGGTGCCCATGCGTAAAAACCCAAGACTCATATAGAGTACATTAAAAATTGTGGTGCCCAGGGCAATGGCACCCACATAAATTGCGCTATTGGCTTTTAGGTGGCCCATCAGCGCAAAGTCGGCCATCCCCAACAACGGAACGGTCAGATTGGTGATGATATTGGGAAGGGCCAGTTGCAAAATCTGGCGGTTTATGGTTTTGCTGAGTCGCAAAGTACTTTTATCTTTTATGAAGTCCGCACTCTTTGGTTTCCGGGTTTTCCCACCACCAACGTCCGGCACGGATATCTTCACCGGGCTGTATTGCCCTTGTACACGGTTGACAACCAATGCTGGCATATCCTTTTTTATGCAAAGGGTTTACCGGCACTTTATTTTCTTTTATATAGTTCCAAACATCTTGCTCTGTCCAGTTAATCAGTGGGTTAATCTTGAGTAACGAATTGTTTGTATCCCACTCTACAGCTTGTATGTTGAGCCGCGTAACCGACTGGTCGCGCCGTAATCCGGTAATCCAGGCATCTAAGCTCCCGATTGCCCGCATGAGAGGTTTAATTTTCCGGATGTGGCAGCATAATTTCCTGTTTTCGATGTTGTCATAAAACAAATTAATCCCTTTTTCCTCCACCATCTTCTCAACATCTTCCGGGTCGGGAAAATACACCTTGATTTTTAAACCATATTTCTTAGAAGTACGATCAATTAAATCATAAGTCTCAGGAAACAACCGTCCTGTGTCTAAGGTAAAAATATTCGCTTTGCGGTCGATTTGGCTGATCATATGCGTGATAACCTGATCTTCAAGCCCAAGACTGGTTGAAAAAGCAATACTGTCTTTAAAATAATCCAGAAAAAAAGCAATGATTTCTTCGGGTGATGCCTGCTGCAACTCGATGTTCCATTGCGTAATTTGGTTTTGATTTATCATTAAAATATTTTTGATTTATGGTTTTAGGTTGCAAAAATAAACGAATTTTCCGGCTTATTTTTTTTCTCCGTAAGGAAGCGGAATCCGATTATAAGTAAAGACCAGGCTCAACACAAAAACAGCGGCCATTACACCGACAATTACGCTGTATGGTCGAAGCAATTCCAGAGCAAGGCGCATGGTTATCGTGGCCAGGGCATATCCCGAATTCCGAAAAAGTATCCGGTATGAATCGCTATATTTCATGGAAATTAATACCAGTAGTATATCGTTAAAAATCAGGAAAGTAAAAAAGAAATGAAAGAAGTTGAAAGTGTGTTTCTGCATGAAAAAGTAAGTAAGGTCAACACCGATCATCACAATAAATACCACCAAAAGCAACAGGGCAATAATTTTTTTCGTATTAACAAACGATTTTTGTTTGTCGATGGTTTTACAGATAGAATGATGTTTGTCGTGTTTGCGAATTAAAATAATAGTACCGAAAATGAGCAGGGCGCCAAAAGCATCTACAAACATGTATAGAACCTTTGTTTGTATAAGATGCCATGAAAAATTTTCCGGAAACTCGCCGAAGAGCTTAAAAGCATCGCGAAGTAAAATTAATGACAGGATTTGTAATTGTATTTCCATTGATTTTGATACGGATTTCACCAGCGAAAACACTAAAGAGATTACTTCAAAAAATAAAAGCAGGGTAAAAGCCAGCTCGATAGATTTAAAAGGATTTGAAGGGATTATACCCCATGTAACATATCCGGCGTATTTTAATCCTATGAGCAATAGGCTTGATAGAAAGACAATTACCAATACCTCGGCCAATATTTTTATGAAAGATTCGCTTTCCCAATTGTGTTCTGTTTTATCAAAAATGAGGCATAATGTTTTGATTAGAGAAGTTTCGTACAGTTTCATAGCTATAAAGATTCGTTGTGGTGGTAAAATTAAAAAATATGAGGGATAAAAAAAATCCGGCCAAAAGCCGGATTTTTTATAAGGATTAAGAGTTGCTTATTACCCATTCATCGACATTAGGAATTCTTCATTCGATTTGGTGAATTTCATCTTTTCTTTTAAAAACTCCATAGCTTCGATGGGATTCATATCAGCGAGGTGATTTCTTAAAATCCAGATACGCTGAAGGACATCTTTATCCAGCAACAAGTCTTCGCGGCGTGTGCTGGATGAAACAATATCGATGGCAGGGAAAATCCGTTTGTTAGACAGTTTGCGATCGAGTTGAAGCTCCATATTACCGGTTCCTTTAAACTCTTCGAAGATGACTTCGTCCATTTTCGAACCTGTATCTACCAAAGCTGTAGCCAGAATGGTAAGCGAACCCCCATTTTCGATTTGACGGGCAGCACCAAAGAAACGTTTTGGCTTCTGTAAAGCGTTGGCTTCCACACCTCCCGAAAGTACTTTTCCGGAAGCCGGAGATACGGTATTGTAAGCTCTTGCCAATCGCGTGATGGAATCAAGTAAAATGACCACATCGTGACCGCTTTCAGTCATGCGTTTTGCTTTTTCGAGTACCAGGTTGGCAATTTTCACATGTTTGTCGGCCGGTTCGTCAAAAGTAGAGGCAATGACTTCCGCATTTACGCTACGAGCCATGTCGGTAACCTCTTCCGGACGTTCGTCAATCAATAAAATAATCAGATAAACTTCAGGATGATTATAGGCAATGGCATTGGCAACTTCTTTTAGTAAAACAGTTTTACCGGTTTTGGGTTGCGAAACGATTAAACCGCGCTGTCCTTTTCCAATGGGGCAAAACATATCCATAATACGGGTGGAAATTGACTCTTTTGGATGGCCGGTCAGGCGGAATTTCTTTTCGGGGAACAAAGGAGTCAGGTAATCAAAAGGAATACGGTCCCGAATTTCTTCCGGGGTTTTCCCATTGATGGAGATGACTTTTATAATGGGGAAATATTTTTCTCCTTCTTTTGGGGGGCGGACGGTACCTTTAACGGTATCGCCGGTTTTTAACCCGAATAATTTTACTTGCGATTGCGACACGTATATGTCGTCGGGTGAATTCAGGTAGTTATAGTCAGATGAGCGCAAGAAACCATAACCGTCAGGCATAATTTCGAGAACGCCTTCAGAACTGATAATTCCATCTAACTCAAAACTATAGAGAGGGCGTTTTTTGGTTTCAGTTTCTGTTCTTCTCTGTTGTTGTTGCTTTTTGCGTTCGTCGGTTTTGGGGGCACGTTTATCTTCCCGGTTTTTAACTTTTTCAGTATCCTCTGTTGCGGCTTCTGTGGTAACTTTGTCATCGTTAGAGTTGCTGTTTTTTTTATCATTAGAAGAGGACAGAGTTTGTCTGTTGCGTGTGCGGGCTTCGTATTGGGCAAGATGTGATTTGTGCTTTTGATGGTGTCCTGTAATCTCTCCTGACTCCGGCTTCGTCCCTTTGTCTTCCACTTCGTGAGGAGGCTCCTGGACTTTTACGGGGGCTTTTGTTACAGCTTTTTCCTCACTTGTGGACTTCGGTGTATTTATTGATTCGTCAGCTAAAGGCGTAAGCCGTGATGCCGTTTTGACTTCTTTATTGCTTGATGCTATCGGTGTAGCTTGCCTACGGGGACGGCCACGGCGCTGTCGGGGTTTTTGATCGGGTTCCTGCTTTTCTGATTTTACAGTCGCCTTCGAAGTATCGTCTTTCTTGTCATGCTGAGGTTGGTTTACAGCTTCATCAGGTTTCTTACTTTTTTGTTTTGTAAATTCCTTGGTTTGGCTGTCTGGTTTTTGGGAAGCCTTTTTTCTCCCCCTTCGAGGAGAAATTTCCCTTTCTTTTTTCAGCATTTCTTTGGGCGGATTTAAAGCCTGCTGATCTAAGATTTTGTAAACCAGTTCTTTTTTAAGTAATTTGTCGGGTTTTGGAATGTTGAGTTCTTTTGCAATTTCGCGCAATTCTGCAACGAGTTTCCCATTGAGGGCTACAATGTCGTACATAATATTTGAATTAATTTCATTTGATAAGAAAACAATCCGATTAATTAATTTTTTGGATAAAATTTTGTATATATTTCTTTAGGAATAATTAAAAGGATCCTTTTAGTGGTGCAAATATACATAAAAAATTAAATGCAAGCATTTTCATCAATAATTTCTAATCGTTCTAAAATGGCAGCCTCTCTTTTGGTAAAAATTTGATATTGTACCTGCTTTTTATTTATTTTTGTAAAAGTGCAAAGCTGTATTTTTAGCTTTTTTAAATGACAAACGTATGATAAAAGAAAATCTGGTAAATTATTTTCGTGTGGCCATCAAAGATAATTGGGAAAAGCCTGCCTTGACGGATTATAATGGTAAAACCATGCTTTTTAAGGATGTGGGCGAGATTATCGCGAAATTCCATATTGTATTTGAAAAAATCGGTTTGCAAAAGGGTGATAAAATTGCCCTTATCGGGAAAAATTCTGCTAATTGGGCGGCTGCTTACCTTGCCACGGTTTCCTACGGAGCGGTAATTGTTCCCATTTTGCCCGATTTTCTTCCCAAAGATGTTCATTATATTATCAATCATTCCGAAGCAAAGCTTTTATTTAGCTCTTCTTCAATTTGGTCGACACTTGATGTTGAAAAAATGATTGATATTCAATCGGTATTTGGTTTGGAAGAACTAATGCCGCTGTATTCGCGCATGGATCACCTTGATGAAATTATTCATTCGCTCAACGGCTGGCTAAACGAGAAATATCCTAAAGGGTTGCAGCTTTCTGATTTTAATTTACCGGAGATAGCCAATGACGAACTGGCCGAAATTAGTTACACATCAGGTACAACAGGCTTTTCAAAAGGCGTTATGTTGTTGCATAACAGTCTGGCGGCCAATGTCAGGTTTGCCCGGACACACATGCCACTGAAAGCCGAAGATAAAATTGTTTCCTTTTTGCCGCTGGCGCATGCCTACGGACTTGCTTTTGAGTTTTTATTCCCTTTTTCGTTGGGATGTCATATTACCTTTTTAACAAAAACGCCAAGTCCGGCCATTATTACGAAGGCTTTTCAGGAAATAAAACCACGCTTGATTTTGTCGGTTCCATTGGTAATTGAAAAGATTTATAAAAAGAAAATTTTGCCCGAAATCCGAAAAGCCCCCTTAAACTGGCTGCTGAAAACCCCTCTCGTTAACAGGTTGATCTACAAAAAAGTATTGGCAAGTGTAAGCCAGGCGTTCGGCGGGAACTTTGTGGAAGTAGTTGTGGGTGGCGCTGCGCTTAGTGAAGAAATTGAACTGTTTTTCAGAAAGATCGGTTTTCCGATTACTGTAGGTTATGGGATGACCGAATGCGGGCCGCTAATTTCATACGTAGCTGCAAAAGAAGCAAAAGTGGGCTCATGCGGCAAGAAAGTAGATACCCTGGAGGTTAAAATTGACTCCGCCGACCCCGAACATGAAGTAGGCGAGATTATTATGAGGGGCGAAAATGTGATGACAGGATATTTTAAAAATGAGGAGGCTACAAATCTATCCATTGACAAAGAGGGTTGGCTACATTCGGGCGATTTGGGCACGATTGATAAAGAGGGTTATATTTTTATTAGGGGCAGGAGCAAAAGCATGATTCTTGGCCCTTCCGGACAAAATATTTATCCGGAGGAAATAGAGTCGGTAATTAATAACCGTGCTTGTGTCGCCGAATCGGTGGTGATAAAGAGAAATGAAAAATTGGTTGCTTTGGTTTATCCCGATGAAGATGTGGTGAAGTCGATGGAAATGACCAAAAAAGAATTGGACGAAAAACTGGAAAATTATCGCAAAGAGTTGAATAAACATTTCCCCGCTTACATGGCTGTGTCACGGATTGTGGTTCACCCCGATCCTTTTGAAAAAACACCAAAGCAGAGCATTAAGCGTTTCCTTTACCAATAGGATATATGCCTGAAGAAAAATATTTTCTGGAAAGCGTTGCTGAATTTATCCTTCAAAAAGATAAAAAGGAGTTATTGAAAACGTTGATTGTTTTTCCCAATCAACGTTCTGAGATATTCTTAAAAAGTCACTTCAAAAAAAAGCTGGAAAATGATTACTGGCTTCCCGAAATGATTACCATTGATCAGTTGATGGTGCGGCTTTCGGGACTTAATTTACTGGACCCGCTTGCCGTTATCTTAAAATTATTTGAGGTTCACCGGCACATCGAAGGTGATAAGGCACGGAGTCTTGATGATTTCATGAGTTGGGCGCCGCTTATGCTTAACGATTTTAACGAAATTGATTATTACCTTGTTTCGGCGCAATCGCTCTTTAGTGAGTTGTCGAATGTAAAAGCCATCGAAAAATGGAACCCCGACGGGAAACCGCTTACCATTTTACAACAACAGTACCTCGATTTTTTCCATTCGCTTTTTGATTATTATTCCGGCTTACGGCAACTTTTATTAACCGAAAAAACAGCTTACAAGGGAATGGCTTATCGCAAGGCTGCCGAAGATATTGAACTGCAGTCTCAAAGTATGCCGTGGCAACAATTTGTATTTGTGGGGTTTAATGCTCTCACCGAAGCAGAAAAAAAAGTGGTGAAGTTCTTAAAAGAAAATTTTCATTTTGATTATCTGATTGATGCTGACCGGTTTTATTTTAATAAAAAGGAAAACAGGAGCCATGAAGCCGGATTCTTTTTAAAAAATGCTTTTAAAAGTTTGAATCTGAAGGGTGAGAATCAGGTGGGAGAACTACTGCTGAATGCTGAGAAATCCATCGAAGTTGTGCAGGCCACCAAGCAAATGGGACAGGTAAAGTATGCCGGACAGGTGTTGCATAATTGGCTGGTTCACCTTGGGTATAAAGCTGAAAATACCGCTGTTGTTTTGATGGATGAGAGCTTGTTGGTGCCACTGCTGGCCAATGTTCCTATCGCTGATGATAAACCTGACGGCCATAAATTTCACTACAATGTTACCATGGGTTATCCGCTGGCCGACAGCCCTTTTGGCGATTTTGCCCATGCCTGGCTCCAGCTACTCATCAACAAAGAGGAAGATACCTCCCGGCGTATTTTAATTTCCAATTTGATTTTGTTGTTTCAAAACCCGGTAGTTGATGTTTTGTCAGAAAATAACGGGAGACGTTTTGTGGATTTGCTTACAAGCAGGAACCAATTTTACGAAACCGAGGAGAATCTTCTTCGTAGCTGCGAGATTGAAGAAATAGTTCCTTTACTCAGGTTGTTTATGATGAAGGTTGATTCCCCGGCTGTTTTTTTGGATCGCTTCATAGAATTTACACAATTGCTAGCAGGCAGGGAAGTGCTGAGGGAACAGGCTTTTGTATTGCTACGTAATCAATTAGTGGCGATTACTAAAATTCTGAAAACACTTAAGGTAATGCTGGCCGGTAAGATGCAGGATGTAACATTTGCCACGTTACAAAATCTTTTTACACGGTTAATTGCACGACAGGAAATCAGTTTAAAAGGCGAACCACTAACCGGAATTCAGGTGATGGGTTTGCTCGAAACCCGGAACCTCGACTTTGAAAACGTTATCATCCTGGGGGCTAATGAAGGCCTGCTGCCTAAAATCGGTTTCCAGGATTCATTTGTTCCTTTTGATTTGCGAAGGGCATATCAACTGCCATTGCCGTCAACGAAAACAGCCATAGCATCGTATCACTTTTTCCGCCTGTTGCAGCGGACTAAAAATCTTGTGATGCTGTATAATTCAGAACCTGAATCACTTGGTGGAGGCGAGCTTAGCCGTTTTATCCTGCAAATTGAGAATGAGTTATTGCCTGTAAATCCGAATATCAAATGGAGTAAAAAAATTGTGAATACACCTTTACCCGACACATTGCCAGGCCATGATATTTTAATAGAAAAAACACCGGAGGTTATCGAACGTTTAAATAAATTGGCACAAAAGGGTTTGTCCCCATCCGCTTTTATTTCGTACATCAATTGCCCGTTACAGTTTTATTTTAAAGAAGTGCTACACCCCGAATTGCCTGAGCGCATGGAAACTTCTATTGAGTCAAATACCTTTGGAAGTGTGGTGCATGGCGTACTTGAGAAAATTTATACACCCTTTGTTAACCGTCCAATTGATCCTGCCGGACTTAAAAACAGCCTCTTGAAATTAGATGTTTTGTTAAAAGCTGAGTTTGATGAAAAGTACGGCCCTCACGATTTAAATCACGGTAAAAATTTACTGATGGTACAGGTAGCCCGCGAGTATGTTGAACGATTTGTATATGGCGAAATTCGACGAATTAAAAAAACGCCCATTCAGCTTATTGGCCTTGAGCTGAAACTGCAATCAGTACTGGAGGTAAATAATAAAATGGTGAAAATAAAGGGTTTCATTGACCGTATCGATCGCCTTCCCGGCACGGGAGAATTAAGAATAGTTGACTATAAAACGGGAGAAATATCCCCCAATCAATTGAAAATTAAAGACTGGGATTTGTTGCTTTCCGATCAAAAATACAGTAAGGCATTGCAAGTAATTATATACCAATGGCTTTATGGTAAGAACCATCCGGAAATCCACGATTTTATGGCCGGATTAATTAGCCTAAGAACAGCCCATGGTCGTTTTATGCCCGTGGAATTGCCACCTGCGACAGATAGGGAGGCCGTAGAAGAAGCGGTGGAAGGAATATTAACACAATTCTTAAATAAACTTTTTGATCCAAAACAGCCGTTTCAACAGACCACGGATGCGGAGCATTGCAGATTTTGCGATTTTAAAGCGGTGTGCATGCGCTAAAATAAGTACACTAAGCCGGCTTGTTTTTAGGAAAAATGTCTATTTTTGTTCGTAATGGGTGCAGTACACATTTATTGTCTTAATTTCCTATCATTATGACTACACAAAAAAAGTATAATATCCTTGTGGTTGACGACCGACCCGAAAACTTGCTAACACTCGAGGGAATACTCGATGGCTCCGGGTTAAATATTATTAAAGCCAACTCAGGTAATGAAGCGTTGGGCTTATTGCTTGAACATGATGTTGCACTTGTGCTTATGGATGTTCAGATGCCGGGGATGGATGGCTTTGAAACAGCTGAAATTATGCGGTCCAGCGATAAAACCCGCCATATTCCCATTATTTTTATTACGGCAATAAGCAAGCAGCGTAAACATATTTTTAAAGGGTATGAAACCGGTGCAGTTGATTATTTATATAAACCACTCGATTTGGAGATCCTGAAAAGTAAAATTTCTGCTTTTATTGAATTTTTTAAATACAAGGAAGCATTGGAAGAAACTACTCAAAAGCTTCAGGAAACTATTGAACAACTGCATGATGCCAAAGAAGTAGCAGAAGAAGCTACCCGGGCAAAAAGTGCCTTTTTAGCTTCCATGAGCCATGAAATAAGAACCCCGCTGAATGGTATTATCGGAATTGCAGAGTTGGGACTTTTGGATAAGGATACAACGCCATTGCAGTCCGAGCGCTTTCTGGATATTAAAACTTCCGGCCAAAATTTGCTGGAGATTATCAATGATATTCTCGATATTTCAAAAATTGAAGCCGGTAAGCTGGAGTTGGAAGAAATTGAGTTTAGCCTCCGCGAGATTATTGACAGAGTGATTAATATTATCAGGATACATGCGGGGAATAAAGATATCGAATTGCTGGTTGACATTACACCGGAAATCCCCGATACCATAATTGGCGATCCTTTGCGCCTGCGACAAGTATTAACCAATTTGCTGGGAAATGCGGTAAAATTTACCGACAAAGGTAAAGTGGTGTTGAAGATTGAAATGAAAGATTTTGTGGAAGAGCAGTTGCGGCTTAGGTTTTGTGTGGAAGATTCCGGCATTGGAATTCCGGCAGAAAAACAAAAAATCCTTTTCGATCAATATACCCAGGCGGATATTTCCACGACCCGAACATCAGGTGGAACCGGCTTGGGACTGAACATTGCACGAAAATTGGTTAATATGATGGGTGGTGATATCCAGCTTGAAAGCGAAGCGGGAAAAGGGAGTAAATTCTATTTCTCACTTAACTTGATTACAGGAAAGGAGCACAGCTATTCACAGAAAATAAAAATTGTTCCGCCTTTAAAATATAAAAAGGTTTTAGTGATTGATGATTTTCCTGAAACCCTGGATATCATGTCGAAACTATTGAAGTTTTGGAACATACCTGTAAAAACCGCTGGTGGCCTGAACAATGCGGTTGAGCTGATGGAAAATGAGGCTTTTGATATTGTATTTGTTGATTTCCATCTTGAGCATAGGAGTGCATCGAAAATGATACCGGTTTTAGAAAATGCAATAGGTGAAAATGAAACACGTTTAGTCTTTCTTAGTGGACAAAAATCGGGTAACGAAATGGATAAATTAAAAAAATACAACAAGTATCCTTTTATCCTCAAGCCTGTTATGCAACAAGATTTGAAAAATTTTCTCATGGGGGTTACTCCTGAAGTTAGGATCGAAGAGGAGATTAAAAAAGCGGATAAGACACAAAAGGCAAAATCGCAAAGTCAGCATCCTGAGCAAACAACCCTTTCATTTGACTTGCCGGGCGAAATATTAGTAGCCGAAGATCAATTGATTAATCGAAAAGTAATTACTCAGTTCCTCGAGCGTAAAGGATTAAAAGTACGTAATGCTGAAAACGGTAAAGTGGCGGTTGAATTATTCTCTCAAAATCCCCGGAATTTTTTTATGATCCTGATGGATGTTCAAATGCCTGTGATGGACGGCCTGGAAGCCACGAGAATGATACGTAAATTGGAAGAAAACCTGCATACCCACATTCCCATTGTGGCTATGACAGCCCATGCCATGAAAGGTGATAAAGAAAAGTGTCTGGCGGCAGGAATGGACCATTACCTCTCAAAACCGGTTAATCCTAAAGAACTTTATAGTGTTGTGGAAAAATATAATAAATAATTTTTGCCTAAAATCTGAATAAATGAGCGAGAAACAAGATTTTATTGATTATAACGAAGCAAATAAATGGGAGCGGCTAAAATATTCATTACGGACATGGAGAAATATAGGTGTTGGTAAATCACTGTTTATCTGGTTCCTTGCTATTTCATTTATCCCGCTGGCAGCGGTAAGTTTTATTAATTTCCTGAATGCCTACCAGGGTTTGACCATTGTGGCTGAAAAATCGCTGAATTCTTCTTCTCAGCTCCGTTTAAAATATATTTATACATTTTTTAATAAAGCCAGCGATTTTCTGGAAATTACCTCCGGCTCTAATCATAAAAGGGCGCAGTTTGAGCAGCTGTTGCAAGATTTTCACCGCAGTGGGCTTGATGCGAAATCGTATGTTGAATCCGCCGGATGGAAAAAAATTACAGCACCTTTACTACCTGAAATAGGGCCATCACTCAAACTTCAGGGATTTTATGATTTCCTGTTTCTCGATAATAAGGGGAATATTTTGTTTAGCACACGCCACGAAGCTGATTTGGGCGAAAGTGTTTTTCGGGGCGACCTGAGAAACACGCGATTTGCACGAACGGTGAGGCAAAGTATGAATGAACATAAAATGCTGTTTTCAGATTTGGAACATTATGAACCAAGCTTAGGGATTATCTCAGGATTTTTTGTTCGCCCTGTTGCGGATAAAGAGGGGAAACAAATGGGCATGTTCGTATTGCAAATAACCATGAAAAGTATCAATGAGATTTTGCAGCAGGAAGCCGGCTACGGGAAAACAGGCCAGGCTTTTTTGATTGGTGAAGATCTGTTTTTGAGATCGGCTACCCGCTTTGGAAGTGCCTCCGACATACTTGAAAAAAAGATTGTCAATAAAAAAACACTTTCCTGGCGCGATTACCTTCAGCATCGTGATGACAGGGCCTATCTGAAAACTAATGAGCTGGATGAAGAAAGGGTAACCACGTATGACGCGGACGGAAAAGGAACCTGGGTGTTAGGTATTTACCGGAATCTTACGGAGTTGGAAAAATATGGTGTCCATTGGGCCCTGATAGAAGAAATTTCGCATACCGAGGCTTTTGCTTATGCCCGTAAATTGTCGGACATTGTTAAGTTAAGCTTTTTAATTACAATTTTGATTGTTGTATTTATTTCAATTTTGGTTACCCGATGGTTTGTAAATCCCATAAAGGCATTATCATCATGGGGAAAACAGATATCTACCGGATATTTAACGGAGAAAAACATTAAAGCCCCTCAAAATGAGATTGGGGAAATGAAAGACACTTTCAATAAACTGGTAGGCGCGTTAAAAACCTATTCGTCGGTAGCTCGATTGGTAGCCAAAGGCGATTTTAGTGAAACGGTTGAGGAGAGAAGTGACGAGGATGTGCTGGCCCGTTCGATAAATAAAATGGTAGAAAGTTTCCGCTCGGTGGTAACGCAGGCCAACCAAATTGCAGAAGGCGACTATGACACACTGATCAAGCCCCGTAGTGAAAATGACTCACTCGGAAAAGCGTTATATAAAATGACCGACACCCTGCGTAAAAATAATGAGAAATTTAAAAATGAGGATTGGCTGAAAACGGGACTCAATGAACTGGATGCTGTATTAAAAGGCAAAAATGATATCAACGGGCTTGCCCAGGGCATCATCAGCTTTTTTACACATTATCTCGGTGCCCAACTGGGCTTGCTTTATCTGTATGATACGGAAAAAGAAGCTTTAAAGCTAACTTCTTCTTATGCAATCTCGGCCGATGATCCGCAAATTAAGCAAAGCTATAAACCGGGTGAGGGACTTGTGGGACAAGCTTTCAAAGATAAAAAGAGAATAATGGTCAGCGCAAAAGATAATAACGTGTTGCCTGCCATCGACCTTGGTATCGGCAAAAAACAGGCCGGCAGCCTGGCATTGATCCCTTTCTCGTTTGAAGACCGTGTGATAGGCTTGATGGAAATCGGGTCGGTTAACACTTTCACCGAATTACAAACTCAATTCCTTGATTTGGCTGTCCAGGATCTGGCGCTGGCTGTTATTACGTTGCAGTCGCATTTGAAAGTAAAAGAATTGTTGGCACAAACCCAGGAACAGGCAAAAATCCTGGAGGTACAGCAGGAGGAGTTGCGACAAGCTAACGAAGAGCTTAAAGAGCAAACCGAAGCCCTGAAACGATCCGAAGAAAACCTGCAAACCCAGCAGGAGGAATTAAAAGTTACCAACGAAGAATTGGAAGAACGTACAAAAGCCCTTGAAATTCAGCGCGATGCTATAAAACGAAAAAATAAAGAAATCGAAGAAGCAAGGAAGGAAATAGAAAATAAAGCCCGTGACCTGGAACAAACCAACCGCTATAAATCGGAATTCCTCGCTAATATGTCACACGAGTTGCGAACCCCTCTGAATAGTATTATCGTGCTGTCGCAATTGCTGGACGAAAATAAAAATAATCATCTTAGTGAAAAAGAGAAAGAATTTGCCCGTACCATTAACTCATCAGGTATCGATTTGCTTAACCTGATTAACGATATTCTTGATCTGTCAAAAGTTGAGTCGGGCAAAACAGAGGTAAATGTGGAACGTGTTTATCTTGATGATCTTGCAACTTATGTGGAAAATAGCTTTAAACCTATTGTGGAAGGCAAGGGACTGGCTTTAAAAGTGGAGCGTACAGCCGATTTGCCGGAATACATGGAAACTGATATGCAAAAAGTACAGCAGGTGATAAAGAACCTTATCTCAAATGCTATTAAGTTTACGGCACAAGGGAGTATAACCCTGCGTATTCGTAAAGAAACCGATCAGAAAAAAATAAAAGAATTGAGTATTCAATCTGAGGAAGTTATTGCTATTTCGGTGGCTGATACAGGTATTGGAATTCCAAAAGACAAACAAGGTGTAATTTTTGAAGCATTTAAACAAGCCGACGGCACAACCAGTCGAAAATATGGCGGTACCGGTCTCGGGCTGAGCATCTCACGAAGTTTTTCCCGTTTGCTTGGTGGTGCCATGGAGTTGAAAAGCGAGGAAAATAAAGGTTCTGAATTTATTTTGTATTTACCTTTAAAATATACGCCGGCAGATAAAAAAGAGGAAAATAAGCCTAAAAAAACAGAGAAGAAAAAGAAGGAAAGTGTTAAGGCTTCCAATAAAAAATCGACACCGGTTCAGTATCCCGACTCTCCTGAAAATGATACTCCAACAGTAAAAGACGATCGTTACCTGTTGAACGAAAAAGATAAAAAAGTATTAATTATTGAGGATGATGAAAAGTTTGCCGATGTACTCCTTAGCCTGGCCCATGAGCACAACTTTAAAGTGATAATTGCTTTGGATGGGGAAACCGGTTTTTATCATGCCGATTATTACCAGCCTGATGCCATTATACTCGATATGGGCCTCCCCGGAATTGACGGTGTAGAAGTAATGGACCTACTGAAAGAAGATGTAAAAACCCGCGCGATACCGGTCCATGTGATTTCAGCCCGCGATTTTGATATCGACCTGCTTAAAAAAGGTGCCATTGGATATCTGACCAAGCCGGTAACCAAAGAGCAAATTGACGAAGTTTTCAATACCATAGAACAAGTGGTAAACAAAAACCTGAAAAAATTATTAATAGTTGAAGACGAGGAGATTACGCGTAAAAGTATTGAACAACTCCTGAAAGATGAAAGCGTTGACATTAGTTCGGTTGAAAACGGAGGTGACGCCATCGAATTATTGACAAAAGAAGATTTTGATTGTATGATACTTGATTTAGGGTTGAAAGACATGAGCGGATTTGAAGTGCTCGAACGCATACATAAGAATGAAAAAGCCAGGAAAGTCCCGGTTGTGATTTATACCAGCCATGAGCTCAGTAAAGAAGAAGACGAACAATTGAAAAAATATGCCCGGAGTATTGTTTTGAAAGGAGCCCGCTCGTTTGAAAGATTGTTGGATGAAACCACATTGTTTCTACATCAGGTTGACGAAAAGTTTACGGGTGTGAAAAAGAAAATGGTAGATAAAATGCACGGGGGTGAAAATATTTTAAAAGATAAAACCGTCTTGGTGGTTGATGATGATATGCGAAACGTTTTTGCATTGTCCAGTGTACTCGAATCGTACGATATGAATGTGATTGTGGGTAAAAATGGCAAAGAAGGCATCGAAAAGCTACATGAACATGAGGAAATCGACTTAGTTCTCATGGATATTATGATGCCTGAAATGGATGGTTACGAGGCAATGCAATTAATTCGAAAGGAGAAAAAATATAAAAATCTTCCTATTATTGCCCTTACGGCAAAAGCTATGAAAGGCGACCGCGAAAAGTGCCTCACGGCAGGGGCTAATGAATATCTCTCCAAACCTGTGGAGAAAGAGAAATTGATTTCATTGTTGAGAGTTTGGTTATATCGATAATGAGCGATCATCAGGATAAATTGAATTGATTGATGGAGCATCAGCAGCCTACACCTACCGAAAATATTGAACTGGAATTGCTCTTGCAGGCCATGTATCTGCAATACGGTTACGATTTCAGGGATTACAGCCGTGCCCACATCAAACGAAGGGTCATCCACCGGTTGATGCAAAGCGGATTGTCCAGTATTAGTGAGTTGCAACACAAGATTCTGCACGACCCACTTTGCTTTGAGAAATTGATACGTGACTTAAGCATCAATGTGACCGAGATGTTTCGAAATCCGTATTTTTATAAAAGTATGCGACAAAATGTAATTCCGCTTTTGAAAACTTATCCGTTTTTGAAAATATGGATTGCTGGCTGTTCGAGTGGTGAAGAGGTTTATTCATTTGCTATTTTGTTGAAGGAGGAAGG
The DNA here is from genome assembly GCA_913055825.1 of uncultured Bacteroidota bacterium. Classification (GTDB taxonomy): domain Bacteria; phylum Bacteroidota; class Bacteroidia; order Bacteroidales; family F082; genus Sulfidibacterium. The sequence continues at coordinate 26,730 of CAJXKB010000017.1, read as the reverse complement.
ATTGTATGAGCGCACACAAATATATGCTACCGATTTTAATCACGACGTAATCCAAAAGGCCAAAACGGGTGTTTATCCCATAAAATATATTAAAGAATATACAGCCAATTATCAACAAGCGGGCGGGAAGCATTCATTTTCAAATTATTATCATGCCAGTAATGATTCTGTAATTTTTGATCCGGAACTTAAAAAGCAAATTGTTTTTGCTGTCCATAACCTGGTTACGGATGCGGTTTTTGCAGAAGTCAATATGGTAATTTGCCGGAATGTCCTTATTTATTTTAATCGCAAATTACAAAATAAGGTGTTGGATATTTTCGATGAAAGTATTTTGCCCGGTGGTTATATTGGGTTGGGTTCTAAAGAGACATTACAGTTTTCGTCCCTTGACGGCCGATATAAAACTGTTGATGCCAAAGAAAAAATATTTAAAAAGAAAATTGAATAAACAAACAACATATCGGGCTATTGTTATAGGGGCTTCTTCCGGCGGTTTGCACGCTTTGAAGAGGCTGTTGCCTGCTTTGCCGGCCGACTATCCCTGTGCAGTGCTCGTTGTGCAACATATGAGTCCGCATTCTGATAATTATATGACCACCATGCTAAATATGGCCTCATCCATTAAGGTGAAAGAGGCGGATGAAAAGGAAGTCGTTGTTCCCGGCACGGTTTACGTAGCACCACCTGATTATCACATGATGGTTGAAGCAGATGAAACTATATCGTTATCGGTAGATAATAAAGTGAACTACTCGAGGCCTTCGATTGATGTGCTTTTTGAGACGGCAGCTGATACTTTTGGCGAACAGCTGATTGGCATTGTACTTACCGGTGCCAATGCTGATGGGGCAGCGGGTTTACGTGCTGTTAAAAATGCAGGTGGTTATACAATTGTGCAGGATCCCGAAGATGCTGAAAGTCCGGTCATGCCTGCTGCCGCCATTAGGTTGGCAAAACCTCATAGTATTTTGTCGTTGGATGAGATAATTAAAGTATTGCTGAAACCCGGTTTTGTACTGCCACTTTAGGAGGTTATTTCTTTTGTTGTTTCTGCTGTACCTTGTCTTCCCGCTTAGTAATTCGTTGCTGTTTATTATTAAAGCCCAGTGTTGAAAGCATGCCGCTCATGGTGCTTTTCCAGATGTAATTAATAAATGATTTTTGGGGGTCGCGTTCAAAATAAACAATGCCTTTGCGTGGCTGCGTTAAAAACTTGGGATTGTTTGAACGGATCATTAAATCGTTCAGCATAAAATTCACAAACGGACTGAAAAATCCCCGCTTGGTCTTTGCTTTTTTGCGACTGTACAATCTGAGTTTGAGTTTGTGGTAAAGGAAATACATATTTCCTTTGGCATATAAATCGTTGCCTGTTACAAACGGAATGTCAACCTTGCCTTTCCCGGAAGCTATACTAATACCTAACGTGCTTTCTGTTATTATGTTGAATTGGGGAAAATCAATCGTCCCTGTTTGTGCCGAGAACCAAAATTGATGATTGGGGGCAAAATAGGGCATGACCAGAGTGAAATTTAAGTCGGCCTGCTTCATAATTTTACCCGTTGCTTTTACTTTCAACACCAGTGACGAATCAATATTGGGAGAATTATTGGTTACATTAAGCATGTCAACATCAAAGTTGTCGATAAAGAAAATTCCGGGTTGCTGAGATTTGGCATTAAATTCATAATAAGAAACCTGGCTGTTCAACAGCTGTAGTGAATCTACATAAAAGGGATAAGGCACTTCTTTGAATAACCCGGTCAGCAAGGGCTTCTTTTTACCTGAAGGCGGATATCGTTTATCCCGTTCAAAAAGGGTATTAAAACTTTTTAGCTGCATGCTGCCGAAATGAAAAATATTGTTTTTCAGCAAGTCATTAATCTCGAAATTATTGAAATCAATACGCCTGCCGTAAACGCTAACCCTGTCAGTTTGATACACGGAGCGCTTGAAGAATTCATCTCGTGGAAAACGTGGTTTGATATTTACCGAGTCAAGGCTTATCTGTTTGAGCGGCATATTGATACGTATATCTTTAAACCTAAAAACATACAAACTGTCGCCACTGATAATTTTTTTTCTGTTAATGTCGATAAGCATATTATCAAATAAAGGATGTGAATTATCAGGGCGCAGCACTGTATCGAGATAAATATTATTTGTATGAATACTAAAATGTTGAATATTAATTAGTTTCTGCCTGTTTTGATATTGGAAACTGACATTTACATCTTTAAAAATACTTTTTTTAATGTTAATTTTCCTGAATATTGATACATAGGGTTTTAAGGTTGATAAATTGAGGATTGCACCGTTATGAGTGGCTTGTTGTTTGTCGTGAATGATGTTAAGCCAAAGTTTGGGAATGTCCCACCGGCCAATGCTTAACCCTGTACCCGCTTTATCCGGCACACTAAGATTAGAAAATCTCATTTTATAAATTTGCAGGTAGTCATAAATTTTATTGGTTTTCCTTTTTGTGATGTTTGCAGAAAAATTGGTGTTTATGAAATTATAGATTGTTAAACGGTCTTTTTGCGATTGTAAAGCGATCCGGTCGGCTACCATCTGCGTGTTTTTTAGCGTATCGGTCACCACCAGTTTAAGCAGGGATAAATCCCATCGTTTGATTAAGTTCTCTTCAATTTTAGTTTGCTGAGCAGGATGCCGAAAACGCGGGTGGTACATTAGGTTTAAATTTGTTCCTGTAATATTCAACGCTGTTGAATCATTAAACTTACCTATTTTAAAATTAGCATCTGAAAGTTGTAACGTGTCGTACAGCAATTTTAAGCTTCCAAAATAATTAAATCCGGTAGATTTTACAGTTTGGGGCAGCCGGAAATTAAATCTCATATGTTTGATATCCATCCGGTTAAAAATAAGACTGTCCGAATGTATCAAACTACCAAAATTGAGTTGCTGCAAGCGAACTGACGGGATGGAAAGATGAAAATTTTGTTTAGTGCTATCATTTTTACTTACCAGTAAGTTATTTGCAGCCAAATTGCCGCTTTGACTGTTTGTGGTTAACCGGTCAAGGGAGCCCGTATATTGATTTTTTTTAAACCTTATCTGTTCAAATTGTGCGTCCCATTTTTTTGGTTCGGAAAGAAGTTGCTGTTTGTCATAACCCATTTTAAAGCCGTATAGCTGTACATCAAGTTTGGTGCTGAGTGCCAGGCTATCCTTGTTGCGTATGTGTTGCAACGATAACCAACCTTGATTTATGCGTAGGTACGACCAATAAATTTTAATTGGGAAATTCCTAAACCGGTTCCAATGGCGAACTGCTGTGTCATTTTGAGAAAGCGCATGTTCCCCTTTAATTTGTAAATCGGGTTTATAGAAATAAGCCCCGCCGGCCATCATTTTATTATGAAATAATAATCCATTTAGGCGCAGATGGGTAAAGGCAATTGCAGGCGCGGTAAACGATTTTAGCTGTTTTCCACTATCCTGTGTGTATTGAAATGTATGGATGGATAATTTTTCATTTTCCCATTTGACTAACCCGCTTTTAATTATTTGATGTGTCGAATCGGCCACGAAGTAAGATTCGCCGGCCTCGGCATACAGGGTGTCAAAATTAAATTGCGGATTCTTCCCCAGAAGTTTGCCAGACCGAAGTCCGTCAACAAATAAATTAATTGATTTGATGGTTAATTGCTTGTCCTTTTTTGTTAGCCCAAAATTTCCATGTTTTACCTGAATGCGTTTTAGCCTGAGTGGCAATAGAACCGGCGGGATATCACGTTTCCCGTGTCTGGCACAGCTGCTGTCCAGATTAATTCGAAAGTCGGGTGATATAAGCTCAAGGCTCAGTGATTGTTTTTTTTCTTTTTGGAATTGCTTTATAGAAAAATTTGTGATTATTGTTTTATCTGCCGAGAATAAGGGCGCCTGGTTTTTTGCCCTTGCACATGAGGAGCGGGCAAGGATATGCTCGATCGATATGGTCTTTGTTGAATTATTGTAATTTATATGTCCCGAATGGAAAGCTATTCCGCTTTTGCGAAGTTGGATTTTTAGTTGAACTAAACTTCCATTAAAACTATGAAACCTCACATAATGTAGTGGATCGGAAAGTGTCTTCTTTGAAGCTGTAGCGTGGTTTATGTTAAAGTTGATCCGTTTTAATAAGAAAAGCGTATCGCGTAAAGTGTTTAACCGGTACACATTGATGTGTTTGCCTATTAAGGTGTCAATGGACAATTTTCCATAATCTTTAAGGAATTTTTGAATGGGTAACGCCTGACTGGTTTTTTGTCGGCTGGCAAAAGCGGTTTTTCCCCGGATACTCAGTGCCCCTCCAATAAGTTTTAAAGTCTCAAAATGAATTTCTTTGGACCGGCCAGTTGTCTTTTTTAACTGTAATCCATTAAGGGAAAGCCAATTAATGTGAAGATTATAACTCCGGCCCGGGGATGATTTGTATTTTAGCGTTTTAAACCAAACCCCATGTATAAGAAAGCGTTTGTTCATTGAATGATAAGAAGCAGAGTCGATTTTCACTTCAAAATTATCCCTTTCGGAATAGCGTATCAGGTGCTTAACTTTAACTTCAAGGTTTTTGTATGTTACAATATTCAAGCTGTCTGATACAGTTTCCAGCGGCGTTCCAATGCTGTCAATCATAACTTCGTAAGTGGTCGAACCGTATTCATGAACGTTGGGGCTTTGAACCAGATGAATTTTGCCAAAATCAATTTGGGTATGTTTTACCAGGAATTGAAAGCCTATTTTTGATATACTTTGATTTTCAAGAATGTTAATCAGCGATCCTGGGTCAAAGGACGAAGATTTTTGCAGCTTGGCAGAATCGGTGTTTTTTAATGTGAAGTCAGGTTTTTCAATATGCAACTGATCACAAACAATTTGATGATGCTTAACAAGATCCCAGAAGTAAACATTTTTAATTGCTATTTTTTGAAAAGAGGATTGTATTAAGCGGACAGCATCTTTTTTGTTAATATATACATTCTTATACGCAAGAGAAGGCTGGTAAATAACCAATTGCTTTTTAAAGATATCAAGACGTATCCATTCATACGACAGTTTGATCTTTCCTTTTGACCTGCCGGCTATCTCATTACGCAATAAGTAACCAGACCATTGGTTACGCGTAAAATAGCCTGCCAACAACACTGTAAGTAAAAACAAGCCGGTGTAAATCAGTATTTTAACCCATCTTTTCATGGCCGCTGATTGTTGTGTGCACTTATGTCAACATAAACGGGCAAATGATCGCTAAAGCCGCCATGATATTTAAATCCCACAAAACTACGGTTTGGTTTGAGCCCCATATTTTTAACATCTTCTTCCAAAAGGAAACGAGCATCAAATATATAAAAGCTTTTCCCTTGAACATACAGTGGCCCTTGATTTTTAGTAAAAGACTTATTAACCAACATTTGATCGAATAGTGCCCATTGTCCCCGGCTTTTTATACTTCCTTTTGCCAATCCAAAAACCGGATGGGCCATTAGTGCAGTCAATATGCAGGGTTTATCACCATGCGTAAGCGATTGAACGGCTTGATCATCAGGATTTTCATTCATGTCGCCTATAACTAAAATGTCGGCATTTGGTTGACGTTTACAAATTGAATCGATATACACTTTTAATCTACGGGCGGCCAGCAATCGCTTAGATTGTGTGTTGAGCAGGCCGCTATATCGGGACGGCCAGTGGTTGATAAACAGATGTAGTGTATCGTTCATCAAAAGCCCTTTTACGTACAAAATATCACGTGTTGTGAAGAGAGAGTCGTTTGGATTGGTAACCGGAATGGCTTTCGAAAACAAGGGTTTGAAAAGTGCCGGCTGATAAATCATACCCACATCAATGCCTCTTTTGTCGGGCGAATCGAAATGAATAATCTTATAATGAAATAAATGAAGCGGCGTATTTCGTGTTAAATCATACAGTACATGTCGATTTTCTATTTCCGAAAACCCCATGATGGCAAGGCCTTTCCACTGTCCTAAGGCAGCAATAACTTTATAAATATGCTGAAGTTTTTGCTGGTAGCGTTGTTTTGTCCAGTGCCGGTTTCCGTCAGGATTAAATTCGGAATAGTTAATTGTGGTGTCAGGTGTAGCATCAAAAAAATTCTCGGTATTGTAAAAAGCAACCCGTGCATAGGTTGTCTTTTCCTGTCCCTGCATGGGGACAGGAAAAATCAGCATATAAAATATCATGAAAAATAAAATACGAAATGGCATAATTATTCATTTACACAATGATACGAAAAATGTAAAAATATGCCATGCTTAAGCTTGCATGTTTTAAACCGGTAATGAACAGGATTCCTGCTGGTTCATTCGTTAGTTGAAACCTATTCATTTCAAATGCAGGACTTTCGTTTCTATCAATTTAAATGGCTTTTCTTTGCTCTCGATGTACTGATAATATTTAGCTCAAATTTACCCGCATTGATGGGTAAATAAAAACTTTGTGTAGGTTTGTAAAATATTAAAATTCATTAAAGGCAGTTTTTGAAAAGATCGAGCAATAAATCTGAATTGTTTAAAGTGGGGGTTTACCTCATAAGCCTGATACTTTTGGGCACCTTTTGGTATGTTTACTATGAGGGATATTCATGGGTGGATGCTTTATATATGACGGTTATTACCATGTCAACTGTTGGGTTTAGGGAAGTACATGCGCTGTCTGACCCCGGAAAAATATTTACTATCCTATTGATATTGTCCAGTTTAGGGGTAGTTGCCTATTTTCTTTCCAATATTACGGAAAACTTTTTTATTAACCAGATTGGTTTCTTTTTTGGAAATTATAAACGAAAACTAAAACGCAAACAAATGAAAAACCATGTGATCGTATGCGGGTACGGCCGGATTGGGACCCAGGTGGTTAAGGAGTTGACGGCCTATAAAAAAAATACAGTGGTTGTGGATAAAAACCATGAGGTAATTGTTAACAATGTAGAGAACACCATCCCTTTTATAGAAGGCGATTCCACCGAAGATGAAGTGTTGATTCAAGCCGGAATAAAAGAGGCTACTTCGTTAATTGCAACTCTGCCTGTGGATGCTGATAACCTGTTTGTGGTGCTTACTGCACGTGCATTAAATCCAAACTTAAACATTATCAGCCGTGCTTCAAACGAAAGTTCCGAGCGAAAACTACGAATGGCCGGGGTAGATTCGGTAGTTACGCCCGAAAGGGTGGGGGGCGCACATATGGCCACCCTGATTGCACAACCCGATGTGCTCGAATTTCTTGAACATTTGAATATTCATGGCGATTCACCGGTTCAGTTAATGGAAATTATGTGCACAAATCTTCCGGATAAACTGAGTCATAAACCTATTAAGGAAATTGAATTCAGAAAAAAAACCGGAGCGAACATTATAGGTTATAAGACGGCTACCGGTGAATTTATCCTGAACCCTTCGCCGGATACCAAACTCATTCCCGATTCAAAACTTTTTGTGTTGGGAACACTTCAACAAATTGAAGATATGCGTAAAATTTTGCGAGGCACCATAGCCGAAACAAATCCAACGATAGCTTAGCAGGATGTCTTTTACCATGAAACCCACGTTTTAATCTACTTTTGTAGATCTTAAGCCGGAAAAAATAATGATACTGACTTATTTTTTATTTGTAATAGGATTTATAATTTTAATTCTCGGTGCCCAGGCCATGGTGAATGGTGCCTCCGGTATTGGCCTTAAACTTAAAGTGCCCCAGATGGTTATGGGGCTTACGGTGGTGGCTCTTGGCACTTCATTGCCCGAACTGATTGTGAATGTTTTTGCAAGCATCCAGGGAAGTACGAACCTTGCTATTGGAAATGTGTTGGGTAGCAATATTACCAATACTTTGCTGGTTGTTGGTGTTGCAGCAATTATTATTCCCATTCGAATTGGAAAAAAATCGCTTACGCAGGATATTCCGTACAGCATGGCGATTGTAGTGATACTTTTTTTACTTGGAAACGACTGGATTTTTGGCCGTCCTGATCGTATCAATCGTTTGGATGGTGTGATATTAATTCTTTTCCTGCTTGTATTTCTTTATTCGGTTTTCTTTAAACAGGAAGCAGAAGATCCGTTGTTAAAAGAACATCTTAAACCTATGGGGCTGGGACGCGCCATTATTTACGTCGTTTTGGGTTCGCTTGGCCTTTATTTTGGGGGAAAATGGATTGTTGACGGCGCTTTGGTTATTGCTTCCGCTATGGGCATCAGTGAAACTGCCATGGGGCTTACCCTGGTTAGTGGTGCTACTTCGCTGCCCGAGCTGGTTACTTCTATTATTGCTGCACGAAAAAACAATGCTGATATGGCGTTGGGAAATGCCGTCGGCTCAAACATTATGAATATCCTTTTGGTGTTGGGCGTTTCTGCACTTATCCGCCCGTTGCCTTTCCCGGCACATTTGAATGTTGAGTTGGGACTCGTGTTTTTTGCCAGCCTTTTGTTGGTTGTTTTTGCTAAATTCGGGAAGGCAAAAAATACACTGAGCCGCTGGGAAGGAATTCTACTTGTAATTTTCTACGTGGCTTTTATATATTTTTCCACACAATACCAATAAAATACCGGACTCATCTATGCCTCAACTTTATGAAGCGTTCCTTCCAGCCTGATATTATAAGCCACCCCTTCATTACCTGTTTTCTGTTTATAATCAGCCAGTATTCTCTTTTTAATGTCTTCTTCGGCACCTTTTTCAACAAGATTGATTGTACAGCCACCAAAGCCGGCACCGGTCATGCGTGCGCCGGCTACGCCATCTGTTCTCGCAGCTGTGTCAACTAAAACGTCCAACTCTTTACAGCTTACCCCAAAGTCGAGTGCCAGTGACTCGTGTGAATCAAACATTAGCTTTCCAAATGATTTAAAATCATGGTTTTTTAAACATTCGGCGGCCAGTTCTACTCTTGTGTTTTCATTTACCACATGTCGCAGGCGTTGTTTTAAAAGGTCACTTTCGATTAATTTATCTAACCAGTCATAATCTTCTCCCTTTAAGCTTCCGAGATACGGAATTTCAAAATACCCGTTAATGAGTTGTTTTACTTTTTTAAGTTCGTTGACCCTTTTATTGTAAATCGATCCGGATAGTTTGTGCTTTACTTTTGAATCGATAATCAGCAACGAATACTCCTTGCTTTCAATAGGAATAGCCTGATGTTCAAGAGAATGACAATCGATAAGCAGGGCATGGTTTTCTTGTGAAAAGGCGATGCAGTATTGATCCATGATGCCACAGGATACGCCCACAAATTCCTGTTCGGCATGCTGGGCAATTTTTGATAGATTTGGTTTATCAATTCGCATGGAAAAGAGGTCGTTTAAGGCAAAAGCTGTGACCATTTCCATCGAAGCGGAACTGGCCAGTCCGGCACCTATAGGTAAATCCCCATAAAACACCATTTCTATACCGGTAAATTGTAATCCTTTTGCTATTAGTTCATTAAGTATCCCCAAGGGATAATCAGCCCATGATTTTGTTGGCTTATTGTAGTTGTCTTTGTCGATTGTAACTGTTTGATTCAGGTTTTTAGTACTTAAGGTTATTTTGTCGTTGCCCGTTAACCGGATAAAAAGCCAGGTCCCGTATTGGATGCCGATCGGAAGTACATGCCCGCCGGTATAATCTGTATGATCACCTAGCAGATTTACACGCCCCGGAGCAAAGTATAAAAAGCCTTCATGCTTTGTTATGAAAGACTGGCAGGCGGAGAAAAATTCTTTTTTTATCAAGGTTCTAATTTTTGGGCAAAGCTAAACGGATTTTTTTTATAAAAATTGATAAAAATTCACAGAAAATGTTTGGGGGAATCAAATTGATTATATATTTGCATTGTTAAAAGAATAACAAGATACTATGAATAAAGAAAGTATAAAGCAGATACCGCACAAAACCATTGAACGGCTCAGTCAGTACAGGAGGGCACTGCTATTGGTTAGTGCCAAGGGCAAAACGCATATTTTTTCACATGAAATTGCCGAAATACAACATATTACTGCCGTTCAGGTCAGGCGCGACCTGATGCTGATTGGTTACTCAGGTGATTTAAGAAAAGGCTATAAAATTCAGGCCCTTGTTGAATTGATAGGGCAAATTATTGATAGTCCCTCCGGACAAAAAGTGGCTGTGTTTGGATTGGGGAACTTAGGAATGGCACTTACGCATTATCTTAGTGGGCGGAGAGAAAACTTATACATTGTGGCCGCTTTTGATGTGGATGAACACAAGATAGGCCAATCATTTGAGGGAGTTCCGTGTTACGGGATGGAAAAAGTGAAAGAAATTGTAGCCCGTGAAAATATTACAATTGGAATTATTACGGTTCCGGCCGAAGAAGCTAAAGCCACAAAAAACCTGGCCATTGAGGCGGGAGTCAAAGGCATTTTGAATTATACCCCTGTTCCCATGGAGGTTCCCGAAGGGGTTTTCCTGGAAGAATATGATATGATCACCTCGCTTGAAAAGGTGGCTTTTTATGTGAAAGAGTTGGGAAGTTCTGATTTGGAAAATACAAAACGGACTGCTTCAAAATAATTAGGCAATCCGTTTCGAAATATTTTCAATAACAGTTTTAAACCATTGTGATCCGGGTTCCGCCGTTATCGATACCAAGTTTTGTGGTTTCTGTAATGATGGCATCTTTACCGGTACTTTCAACGAAGTTGATGGCCGCTTTTACTTTAGGTGCCATGCTCCCTTCACCAAACTGACCTTCATCGAGATATTTTTTGGCCTCGGCAAGGGTCATACGGTCAATGGCTTTTTCCTGAGGCGTGTTGAAATTGATAAAAACTTTTGGAATATCGGTAAGTATGAAAAGTTTGTCGGCCCGCACGCCCACAGCAAGCCTTGAGGAAGCCAGGTCTTTATCAATCACTGCATCAATACCCTGCAGCTTATTCTCTTCCACATAAAAACAAGGGATACCCCCTCCGCCTACAGCAATGACGATATGACCCTCACGTGCAATTTTCTCGATGGTTTTTTGGTTAAAGATTAATAAGGGGTCGGGCGAAGCAACTACTTTTCTCCATCCACGGCCACGGGCATCTTCTTTAAATACCACTTTTTCCTTTTTCATGAAAGCTTCGGCCTCTTCTTTGGTGTAATAGGGGCCGACAGGTTTGGTGGGATTACTGAATGCCGGATCGTTTTTATCAACCAATACCTGCGTTATAAGGGTTATGATGTCACGATCTTTATCTTTTTTCATTAAAACATTACGCAATTGTTGCTCTAGGATATAACCGATAAATCCTTGCGAATAGGCCCCGCAAATGTCCATGGGCATTTCAGGAATGCCATAAATTTTGTTCCCTGCGGCATTGGCCAACATGATGTTGCCAACTTGCGGACCGTTGCCATGGGTGAGCACCATGTTATATTTGCGTTTCATCAATTTCAGGAGATTTTTACTGGCCTGGTAAGCATTTTCTTCCTGCTCGTCAATGGTGCCTTTTTGGCCGGCCCGTAAAAGAGCATTGCCACCAAAAGCTACAACTGCTAATTTTCGCATATTCTTAAATTTTAAAACGATTTTCTAAAAAGGATGCAAAGGTAATAAAAATGGCTGATGTCATCTCCTGTCGTTAATTTTTATCAGTTCTAAAGATCATGAATGGCTATTTTTGTTTAACTTGCAGCAATAAAAATAGAATCAAATGGCTGCTTCAACTACCTCCATTAAAAAATGGGTGAAATTAACAGGTTTTGTCCTTGGGCTGGTGTCGTTTTTTGTGATCCTGCTTTTTGTCAACCTTAATCCTAAAAAGCCGGCTGCAACAGCCACTTTAGCTGTGGCTACTCTGATGGCGGTATGGTGGGTATTTGAAGTGATACCACTTGCCATTACAGCGCTTCTGCCGGTTTTTTTATATCCGATATTGGGCATAATGAATGGCAAAGCCGTGTCGTCGGTTTATTTTAATGATATTATTTTCTTGTTCCTTGGTGGTTTTATTGTGGCACTGGCCATGCAGCGCTGGAACCTGCACCGGCGTATTGCTTTACGGATACTCATGTTTACCGGAACCAGTCCGGCAAAAATATTGCTGGGATTTATGCTAGCCACAGCTTTTTTGTCCATGTGGATTTCCAATACGGCCACTACCATGATGATGATACCCATTCTGCTTTCAATTATTGAAGAGCTAAGCGGGTCGATGGACAAACGCTCGGCTGACCGTTTTACTGTCGGATTGCTTCTCGGGGTTGCCTATAGTGCATCTATCGGTGGTATTTCCACTCTCGTAGGTACGCCACCGAATCCCATGTTTACCAAAGTATTTGCCATTATGTTTCCTAAAGGGCCGGAAATCAGCTTTGCCACCTGGTTTATTTTTGCTTTTCCGTTGGCTGTCATTATATTTGTCGTGGCCTGGGTTTATTTGTATGCTTTATACAAACCGGGAAAGGATTCGATGAAGGCCATCGACCAACGAAGTTTTATAGAACAATTTCATTTGTTGGGAAAACCCGGCTTTGAAGAAAAAATTGTCATGATTGATTTTGTGTTGATGGCTGTGCTTTGGATGACCCGGTCGAATATCAGCATTGGCCAGTTTTCTTTTCATGGGTGGTCTAACTTATTTGCCCATCCCAATTATTTTAATGACGGTACTGTGGCTATTTTCATGGCTTCCCTGCTTTATTTTGTGCCTTCTAAAACTACAGGCACTTCTTTTATTATGAATTGGGAATTTTCGAAACGGTTGCCCTGGGGTATTGTCTTGCTTTTTGGGGGCGGTTTTGCGCTGGCAATTGGTTTTAAAGATTCCGGACTCTCCGAATGGTTCGGACAATCGCTGAGTTTCTTTAAGGACACACATCCGCTAATTCTGATTTTTATGGTGTCGTTCATAATGATGATGCTTACCGAGTTAACCTCAAATACGGCCACCACACAGATTTTATTGCCCATATTGGCAGCATTGGCGGTGTCATTAAAAATAAACCCGCTCTTTTTGATGATCCCGGCTACAATATCGGCTTCCATGGCTTTTATGTTACCTGTAGCCACACCGCCAAACGCTATTGTTTTCAGCTCCAATAAACTTACTGTGGCACAAATGGCAAAAACAGGAATTGTTCTTAACCTGGTTAGTGCTGTAGTAATTACCCTTTTTGTTTATTATTATGCACCCATTATTTTCCATTTAAAAATGGGAAGTTTCCCACTGTGGGCTCAATAAGTATTTCAATGCTGAAAATATGACAAAATTATATTTTGATATCTTTGCTTCAAGATGAAAAGCGACCGGCAGGTTTTAACTAAGTGTTTGTTAAGAAATAAAGTTTACAGAATTGACGCGGTTATTTTTTTTATTTTCGAGGCATAAAAGTTGCGAATAGCCACAGTTTATTTAAGACTTTTATAACGATGAAAATAAGTAAAAGAACAAGTCAAAATGATAAGGTTATTTCTTAACAAGCACTAAATAATTCGAAGCATGAAACTTTCTTTATTCAATTTAAGCATGCTTATTGTGTATGCATTGGTGTGTATTATCATTGGATTAATCAGTACCAAAGGTAATCGTGATGATGATTATCTGATTGCCGGGCGAAAAATCGGCTTTTTGGGTTTCGTTTTCACGGTGGTAGCAAGTTATATAGGCGGAGCGGCAATTGTGGCTTATTCGGCTTATGTTTATAAATTTGGCATCTCCGCCATAGCTGTTTTTATTGGCACTGCTGCCGGTTTTCTCATATTTATTCCGTATGCACTGAAACTGAGAAAATACAGTACAAAAAAGCAATTCCTGACGTTGTCGGATTGGTTTTATTTTAAATTCGATAAAAAAACAGGGTTGGTTTCAGCCATCATTTTGTTGGTGGTTTATTTTGGAATGTTACTCAACCAGTTTATTGCCGGCAGTAGCATCCTGGCGAATATTAGCGGATTGAGTTACGAAACAGCTCTTTTGATTTCGGCTGCGGTAATTACTATTTACCTGTTTGCCGGCGGATTTAAATCAGTGGTAAAAACCGATGTTTTTCAGTATGTTATAATGTTTATCTTGTTTGTATTGCTGGCTTATGTCTTAATAAAAGGCGATCATGATTTCTCACGGGAGGCAACTGATTTGAGCGATATGAATTTTTCCATGACCATTGCTTTTATCTTTTTCGGCATTCTAATTATTTTTCAGTCGGCCGAGTATTGGCAACGGGTTTACGCCGCTAAAAGTAACAAGGTAATTAAAACCGGCTTTATTGCTTCTGCCATTTTGGTGTTGGTTACCGGATTGGCAATTACCATTGTGGGATTGTCGGCCCATTATCAGGTTCCCGGTATTGCCCCGCGCGATGCTTTTGCCGAAGGACTGAAAGTGCTGGCGCCCAAAAAATTTATCGGTGCCGGACTGGTATTGCTTTTTGCTGCCATTATGAGTTCGGCCGATACCATTATTTTTGTGCTGGCTTCGAGTATGGCCAAAGATTATATTGCACATTTTTCTAAAAAAGAGGTTACGCAGCATAACCTGAAAATACAAACCAAAATCTTTATTGTGTTGTTTTCGTTTGTGGGTTTTCTGCTGGCTTTTTATTTCAGGAGCATTATCAATGTAATTGTTTTTATTACCGGGGTGGGATTTACCATCGTTCCGGCTGCAGTGGCTTCGTTTCATTTTAAAATTGAAAAACAGGCTGCCTTAGCCAGCTTTATTTCCGGTGTGGGGTATGTGTTGATCTTGTTTGTTACCGGAAATCTGCTTCCTGAATTGAGTGTGGCTTCTTTTTTGGTAGCTTTGATATTTTTGGTTCTGTTCCAGTTGATTTACAGGAAAAGGAATATCTCCATACAGTAGCTGCATTTTGAGGTCAATTGTTTATTTTTGAATATGCAAAAAATAACGCATCAGCGTAAAGCATACCTGCTGGCCTTACTTGCCGTGCTAATTTGGTCGACCATGTCTTCGGCTTTTAAAATTACGCTGCGTTTTCTCGATGTAGATAGTTTGCTTTTTGGGGCTGTAATCAATGGTATTATTATACTTGGGATTGTTGGCTATATCAGCAAGCGGCCTTTACGTTTTCGTCAGTTGTCGGCAAAAGAATATATGTCGTCGGCACTCATGGGCTTTTTCAATCCTTTTTTGTATTATCTCGTACTTTTCAAGGCCTACGATTTATTGGAGGCACAGGAAGCAGGGACACTTAATTACATATGGCCTATTGTGCTGGTATTTTTTTCTATGATTTTTTTAAAGCAAAAGATACGTTGGCAGGCTATTGTGTCAATTTTTATCAGCTTTGGCGGAATCCTGATTATTAGTACTCACGGGCATCCACTCGGCTTGCATTTTTCAAATAGGGTAGGAGTTGCACTGGCAGTAGGAAGCGCCATTTTTTGGGCAGCTTATTGGATACTAAATATGAAAGACAAAAGGGAGGACGTGGGCAAAATATTACTGAACCTTATTTTCGGGTTGCTCTATCTGGTTATCTATTTTATTGTTATTGGGAAAATCCCTGCTTTTTATTCGTGGCAGGGGATTGTGGGGTCTTTATATATTGGAATTTTTGAGATGAGTATTACTTTTGTGGTGTGGCTCAAAGCCCTCAACTATTCGAAAAACACTGCTAAAGTGAGCAATTTAATTTATTTATCCCCATTTCTGGGCTTGCTTTGGATTCATCTGACAGTGGGCGAAGAAATTCATCTTTATACCTTCGTTGGCCTTACGTTCATCGTGGGTGGGATTATATTACAAAGAATTACGGAGAAAAGGACAGCTGGTTGATGTGGCGGTCGGATGAAAATGCAAATTTTGTTGGTATAGTTTAATCGGCAGGTTTCAGTATAATCGCTATGCCTCCACCCGGGGCAAGGTAAATCTTTTTTCTGAAATGGTTGTCTACAATTTCACGGGTTTGCCGGTAATCGATAGCAATCCGGTCTGCATTGATACCGTCTTGGTACAGTGTTATTTTATGAGAAAACATGAAATTTAAATATTGAATAATTCACCTAATATTTCATCTAAATATTGCAACATCTCATCAGCATTTCGTTTATTAAAAGGAAGGGGAGGTTTAATTTTCAGCACATTGTGAAGCGGTCCGTCGGTGCTTAGCAAATAACCTCTTGCCTTCATTTTTTCTACAATTATATCAATTTCAGGGACAGCGGGTTCCAACGTCTTTCTGTCTTTTACCAATTCCACACCTATAAATAATCCGTGTCCTCTCACATCACCAATAATGGGATATTTTTTCATCAACTGCTTTAAACCATCCATCAGATAATTTCCTGTTTCAAGGGCATGTTGTTGCATTTCTTCGTTGTGGATTACATCAAGTACTGCCAGGCCGGCGGTCATTGAAACAGGGTTGCCACCGTAAGTATTAAAATACTCCATGCCGTTATTGAAAGCGTCGGCAATTTTATCCGTTACCACTATGGCAGCCAACGGATGCCCGTTGCCAATAGGTTTTCCCATGACAACGATGTCGGGTACTACATCTTGTAATTGAAATCCCCAGAATTTTTCACCAATCCTGCCAAATCCTACCTGCACCTCGTCGGCAATACACACACCGCCCGCAGCCCTTACATGATTATAAACGTGCTTTAGATAATTCTGGGGCAGCGGAAGTTGGCCGCCTACACCCAACAATGTTTCGCAAATAAAAGCTGCCGGGGCTTTATTTGATTTTGTCAATTCATCAATAATGCGTTGCACGTCTTTAGCATATTTAATACCTGCATTTTTATCACCATAGGTATAGCGCCCGCGATATAAATCGGGGCTTTCCGCTTTGTGTATCCACGGTTGTTTTCCAAAACCTCCCGGTCCATCAAATTTATAAGGGCTCATCTCCATATCGATGGTGGTAGTGCCATGATAAGCATGATCAAGTACAATAATATCCTTTTGTCCTGTGAAATGCCGGCTTATACGTATAGCCAGATCATTGGCTTCGCTACCTGAGTTTACAAAGTAACAGGTGTTTAGTGAGGGGGGCAACGTCTCTTTGAGTTTTTTTGCATATTCAATGATCAGATCACTCAGGTATCGTGTATTTGTGTTTAGGGTGGCGATTTGCTTTTGCATCCGTTTTACCACTACCGGATGACAATGCCCCACATGGGATGGGTTATTCACGCAATCAACAAAAGTATTTCCTTTATCATCATATAAATATTGCAGCGTCCCTTTTACAATTTTCAAAGGCTCTTTATAGTTAATGCTTAGGTTACCGCCGATATTTTTTTTCCGTTCCTCTAATAATTTGGAATAATTACCTGTTTGAATCAAACCTTCAAAACCACATGCTTTTCTGAATTTGTCCTGTGCTTTTATAGGATTGATTTTAATGAGTTTATATAATAAGTCCCATGCTGGAATTTCTGTGATAAAATGGTGTTCGTTATTCGTAACAGTTGCAGCCTGATAAGCCGATTGTGTTACGCTGATACATAACCTTGCCGCAATTAAATAATACAATAAGTCCAGCTCCTGGTTTTTTAACGGATACTTTTCGTGATAGCCTTTTATCACCAACGAAGCGGCATGAAGCGGATTGTCGGTATTGAGCATGGCATAAGTACAAGTAACAGCGAGATTATTCACCAAAGCAGTATAAACCATGTCGCCAAAATCAATCAGGCCTGTCACTTTGTTTTTATGAACCAAAACATTGTAATCGTTGGCATCGTTGTGGACATAGGCATGGCGAAGGGAAGAAAGTACCGGCAGAACTTCCGTTTCAAATTGTAAAAGGAAGTAACCGGCAATCCGCCTGCGCTCATGGTCTTTGATATACTTTAATTTCGCATTGGCATCAGCAGCGGTGCTGATATCCCAGGTATAATGCCGGTGCATGGCAGGATGTGAAAAGTTGCTCAGTACTTTGTCCATCTTGCCCATAAAATTTCCCAAATCGAAATACAGGTCATCGGTTCTTTTTTTGCTTTCCACCCAAAATTTCCCTTCTAAAAAAGTAAGAATCCGTAGGTAATATGTTTGATTATTAATTTTAAGCGATGTCAATTCCCTTCTTTCCGTATTTAACAAATACTTTTGAAAATAATTTGCGACATTGCTTGTGGAAAGATATTTTAAGATTTTCACCTGTGCATCCAGAAAATGATATCCGTGATCTTCGTTTGCTATTTTTAAAATGAACTTATTGCCATGGTCGTCAGCTAACAGATAATTTAATTCATCATATCCATGAAGTGCCTTTACTGAAACGGATATTCCGTAATGAGTTTTTACTAATTGCTTTATTTCTTCTGTTGAAATTTGTAACTTCATAATGGTAAATTTGTTATTTCCAAACTATTGCTTGTGCGGGCTTTAATGGATTTTTACCAACAATAATTTTGCTTTCTTTGGGTATTGGCAATTTTACAGCCTTATTTGTATAGTTTACGCCTACATAAAAACCGTCTCTCCATTCAACATAAACGCCTGTTGGTAAGTTTTCTATTTCCACTCCGGCACGTTTGTAAATTGTCCGGATAATTTGCCGTTCCAATCTTCCATCGTCACTTTCAACACCAATATAGGTTACCGTACCTTTCCCCAGCTTTTGGGTAACAACCGCAGCTTTTCCTTTATAAAACTGGTCAGTATAGGTTGCCATGACTTCCGTTCCGGATTTTGGGGATAAAATATCTGCCCATGTATGCCACTTATACGTTTTATCTCCGGCTTTAACATGTCCGCTTACACCTCTTACCAGCATATCGAAAAAGTCAATATTGGCCCCAATTAGCGGAACGATGGGGGCACTCCATTTTGCTTCAAAAAAATGACCGTTTTTATTTTTTTCTCCTGTTCGGCACGAGAGGATTAAATGCCCACCATTTTTAACATATTTTGACCATTTTTTAATTAATGTTTGATTGACAAGCTGGTAAGCAGGAGCAACCATAAAGGGGTATTTTGAAAAATCGGATTTTTCAGTGATAAAATCCACTGGGGCCCCGGTCGATTTTATGGCAGCAGTATAAATATTTCGGTGATGCCATGTGTGCCAGAAGATTGTTTGTTTTTGATTTTCCAAATCCCAAAGATTTTCCTGATTCCACAAGAAAGCAGTTTTTCTGTTTACTATTTTTTGGGGCATTACTGCGGTTGAATCGTAAAGCCTTCGAAAAGTCTTCATCTCTTTCATGGCTTGCACAAATTCTTTTCCCCCTCTTGAGAGGGTAACGCCATCAGTTCCTACAATTCCATCATGGTACATTTCACTTCCACCCAGAGGATGCCTGTAACGATAGGTGCAGGCAAAAGAACAGCCGCCGCCAAATGCATGCATTAACCACATGTGTACTGTTCCCGGGAGCAATTGCGGATTGATGGGAGCCCAGTTTACCTGTCCGGGTTGCATTTCCATAACGCCGGTAACTCCATCTATAGATCTGTAATAATCATTTGCTTCCGAAATTCGATAAGGCGAGCCAATCCTAAAACTATTTCCACCTAAAGGATTTCTTCCACTCACAGGATACATCGTGTAAGAAATAAAATCCAATTTGTCAGATCTTCTGGGATCCGCATCAAACACCACGTTGCTGTAATTTGTAGTAATCCATTGCCGGGGGCTAATATGTTTTCTGAGAATTTCGGCTTGCCTGTTCAAAAATCCGGCTTGCGCATCAGCTGTGAATCTTTTAAAATCCAATACTGCTTGTGGACTTAGTTTATCTTCGTAATATAAAGATGTATTGGGAATAATGATTTGTTTGAAATTATTGTAACGTGTGCTCCAGAAACTGCCTACCCATACTTTGTTAAGGCTGTCAATATTGCCATATTTTTCTTTAAGCCATTTTTGAAAAGCTTTCCTCGACGAGGGGCTATAATCAGGAGTAGCATAAGGTTCATTATCAATTTGCCAGCCGATAATATTTTTGTTATGGCCGTATCTTTTACCAAGTTGTGTAACCATCTTATCCACAAACTCCAAATATTTTTTATCCGTGAGAGAGACATCTGCCCGATTACCAAATTTTCTTCTACGTCCACTTTCATCTACAAGATAAATTTCGGGGTATTTTTCTGCCATCCATGCGGGTGGGCATGGCGTTGGTGTACATAGAATAACTTTTAACCCTGCTTGTGTTGCAATGTTGATAGCTTTGTCAAGCCATTTGAAATCATATTTTCCTTCGCGGGGTTCAAGGAATGTCCATGCAAATTCTCCGAAATGGGTAAACTCAAATCCCAATTTTTTAATATTATTTAAATCTCTTTCCCATTGTTTTTCGGGCCACTGTTCAGGATAATAGTAAACCCCGAAACCCATTAAATTGGCCTTTTTAAAAAAGCGATGAGGATTTTTTGCTTTTGTGGCAGTGTGGACTTTTTGGCGATGAACATTTTTGTTTGGGGAACAACCGGCCACTAAAAAAACAGCAAATATTAATACAATCAAAAGAAGACCTGACTTTTTCATAATACGAGTGTTTAAAATCCTGATTTTATAACAGATTAATTTTTTAATAGTAATAATAAATAATGGGCTGCAGACCAACTGAAATTTACTGCTCCCAATCCTTTTCCTGTACCAGGATGATAATTCTCACGAACAGGTTTGCCCGCTTGTAATACTCCTTTTGCATGATGTATAAGTTTCATGGATAGTTGATTGGCTTCTTTGGTATAATTATATTTTTCCAGACCCGAAATGGCAAAATAACTTTGGTCGATCCAAACGGGGCCACGCCAGTAACCATGCTCGGGTGCAAATTTAGGATCATTGGCAGCAAGGGTGGGTAAAGGGACAAAGGTGTTAAAAGTGGCTGGTTCCATCATGTTTTTGGCGATGGCTTTGGCCTGCTTTTTTGTTGCAACCCCGGCCCATAGAGGGATGTATCCTTCGCATCCCATATCATTTGATAACAAAGACGTGCCTGCCAGATTACTGTCGTAAAACCATCCGGTAGCGGCGTCCCAAAACTGTGTTTGAATCTTTTTCTTTAATATGACCGCGTCTTTATGCCATTTAACCGCCTCTTTATTCAAATTCAATACATTGGCCATCTTGCTCAAATAATTATCTTCGGCAAATAAATAGGAATTCAAATCAACACTTTCCTGGTCTAATGAATACGCCTTTTCCCCATTCTTTAGGATTTTACTCGAATCAAAACGTACGGCATTATCCATCCCGCTCTCCCATTTGGCAGCAATCAAAGTGCCGTCGGTTGAACCGTATTCACACAAACCATCATGGTCATGGTCGCGATTTTTATACCACCAAAGGTGGTAAGCTTTTAATTTTGGATATAGCTCCTTTAGAAAATTGGTGTCTTTCGTTTTCCGGTAGGTTTCCCAAACTGCCCAAGCGGCAAGGGGAGGTTTTGTATTGCGATAATTGTCGGGTTCGGCTATCGTATCCCTGTAAATGCAATCGGGAACAAATCCGTTTGATTTTTGATAATCGAACGTTGCACGTATTTGGTTTTTTGCCAATTCAGGGTCGTAATTGACAACAGCAACAGCGTGCTTCCAACTATCCCAGGCCCAAAACCCATGAAACCATTTGTAGTGATAACTTGGAAAGAGTCCGGCATGTTTTATACCTTGTGCGGGAGTCCTGGTATTGTTTTGCAAAGTCAGTAATAGTTTTGCTATGAGATTTGAATAAACAGCCTTTTTATAGATGGATTTTTTGTGCTTAATTAAATAAGATAATTGACATTCTTTTGTTTCTTCGGTTTTTTCTAAAACAGTGTCGAAATTTGACTTTTTAATGTGTTCTTTTTCAGCTTGCCACGAATATTGGGGGAAAATAAAGGTTTGTGAAATAAGAATTTTTGCCGATTGATTGGGTTGTAGAATGAGCTTTTTTATGGAAGCATAATAGCTGCTCTTTGTTATTGTTATTGAAGCCGTATTGTTTGGAAATTGAATATACCCCTTAGCAATGCTTTTTGATGAAGTGATTTTTAACATATTCCCTGCCTTTGCAAGTGTGATGTTGTTTAAAAACAATTTTGCATGGTAGAAAGGAAATAGCGTGAGTGTTTGCGGTGAGCGATTGGTGATAATTGTCCTCTCGATGGCAGTGTTACCAGACAAAAATACAAGCTGCTGCGTAACTTGTATTTTTTTGTTTTTAAAAACCTGTTCTAAATGACTGTTATAACTGTTCTGATATACTAAAGAAGTAGCCCAATCAATAATGCTATTTTTTTGCTTGTCCAATAAACTTAAAGCCACTAAAGATGAACTCAACCAAACGCCATCTTGCTCAGTCATTAAAAACGGGCCGGAAAATCCCCCTTTTATTACTGGCTTATCAAGAAAACCATAACCAAACCAAGCGCCCTTGTCTGAATATACCAATGATGTTCGATATGTTGCATTGGTTGGATTTCCTGAATAATTAAGGCAATTTTTACCTCTTTTCAGGTTGGAAAATTCTGTTTGGGCGAAGCTGTTGTTAATGCCAATGAAAAATAGAAGAATTAACATGAATGCCGATTTTCTCAAAACGAAACACAATGAATGTTGAGATAACAGCAAGCTTGAATTATTGATGGATTGTAAAATCATTTTAATTTATTACCGGTTTGTCAAATGATTGTTTGGTTAAAATTAACAAAATTTATTCAAAGGGGGAAAAGACAATATTAATTGTCTTTTCCCCGCAGAAAAATTAACAAAAAAGGTTATGAGTATTTTGAATGAGATTAATTATACCCTGGATTTTGTTTTAAGTTCGTTCGTAAGATTTCCTCTCTTGGAATAGGTAACAGGTAATTTTGTTGATGAAAAACCCTTGTTTGTACTAAAGTATAACGTGTCATACTATTATTCCATGTATCCCAACCTTGTGGCGAGTCAAGACCACCTTCATAGAATTCAGCGACATTAGTATGTCCGGCAGCATATCTGTCCTGGCAAAATCCGGGTCGTCCATAGGGCCTGCCATCATAAACGATATCAGCATAAAAACGGGGATCCCTGTTATGATAAGGGTGTTGTGGATTATAACCTGAAGTTGGATCAGTAATTTCCTTTCCGTCTGCTGTTCCAAATGCATCCACTAAATTCTGGCTCGGTGCAAACGATGCCTTACCATGAAAGCCAATTGGAGATAAAAACATTTCAACACCCTCAAATGCGCTCCACATATTTTTTTTGTTAATACCACGAACCATTATCAGTTCAGGGTTCATGGTTGTGAAAATATCAGCATAATTTCCTTGATACAATTGAAAAATATTAAGATCAATAACTGCCTTTGCCGCATAAGAAGCTTTTTGCCATTTACCCATATCATTAGTTGGATTCCAAAGTGGGCTGGCATCGTAAAGTAAAACTCTGGATTTTATTGCCATTGCAGCGGC
The DNA here is from genome assembly GCA_913055825.1 of uncultured Bacteroidota bacterium. GTDB lineage: Bacteria > Bacteroidota > Bacteroidia > Bacteroidales > F082 > Sulfidibacterium. The sequence continues at coordinate 3,401 of CAJXKB010000017.1, read as the reverse complement.
TTTTGTTGCCCGTCCAAAATTTGCATCACCAGTATTGTAATTCACAGGTAATAATTTTGCTGCAGCATCCAGTTCGTTACAAACAAAATTTACACAATCGGCAAAGGAACAGAGGGTTGCGGTAAAATCGCTATTTAAATCAAATGGTTTTGTAATTAAAGGGACTCCGCCATAATCTCTGATTAATTTAAAATAGGCGTATGCTCTTAAGAAAGTTACTTCACCTTTTAGCCGGTTTCGTTCAGAAGCATCTCCCGGAACATCTTCTATCTTAGATAAGAAAATATTACAATCCTGTATATATTTGTCAGTACGGCTCCATATATCAAATATTTCGATATTATCATGACTAAATTCACCTGCATTCATTATTGATGCATTATAATTATTAAATTTATTATAAGCCTCATCGCAGGCGGAAGATAGTGCCCAGGTACGATTTGTAGTATTGTCCCAGTTATGCTCGGGGTTTGGTAAAATATTGTACAGATTATTGGCAAAAGCTTGAGTAAGGCTTAAATCATTCCATACATTTTGATCAGTATATGAATCAAGGGGTGCTTTATCTAAAACGCTTTTTGTACAAGACGTTAAAAGAAGGCCCGTGATAATAAAAACAGTGAATAATATATTTTTCATAGCTCAAAAATTTTTAAAGTTCAACATTTAGGCCGCACTTAAAGATGCGGGTTTGTGGATAGGCAATTCCTGTAATGTTGTTCGTTTCTGGATCAACACCAAATTTACGCATGCCGTCAATTGAAAAGAGATTGAAGCCTACAATATAAATTTTCAGCTTTGAGATTCCAACTTTTTTAAAATAGTGAGAAGAGAATGTATATGACAGCATTGCAGATTTCAAACGGAGAAAGGAAGCATCGCGTAGCCAAAAATCAGCAAAAACGGAGTTTCTGTAATCATTGTAATTGAAAGCCCTCGGATAAGGGGCATCAGGATTGTCTTTTGTCCACCTGCCATTATATAGCCATGTGGGAGGTGACACCACGGAACCCTGCATTTGGGGTAATATAAGCTGTTTTGCCATAGCCTGACCGGCCCAAACCATATCTAAGCTAAAGTTTTTGTATTGGATACCTATTGGAATACCAAATGTAATTTTTGGTGTAGCTGAATAAGGAACCCTTACTTTGTCGTCGTTTGTTATATTTCCATCTCCGTTTATATCCTCAATCCAAAGATCACCAGGTCCTGCACCTGAAAGATGCGGGGAACCATCCACTTCACTTTGTGTGTGATAAATTCCCTTTGTTTTGAATACAACCCACGAATCAATTGGAAAGCCCGTAGCTCTTTGCCAATCAGGCGTATTGGGAGATTCATCTTCAAAAATTATTTTACTCTTTGCAAATGTGAAATTTGCACCAACATGATACTTTACTTTTGATTTATACTCATTGTAATTTATTGAAAAATCGAGACCTCTGTTTAATGATTTGCCAATGTTTTCGTAGGGGAGTGATAAACCTGTGTACAAGGGAATAGAGGCGTTACGCTGAGCCAATATATCCTTCCTTAAATATCTAAACGCATCAAAACTGATATTTAATTTACTAGACAAAAAAGCAGCGTCAAATCCGATATTTTTCGAGTCTTGCCGTTCCCATGTAATATCAGGGTTTGGTGTGGCAGAAAGATAGAGGGCTTCTGCCAATGAATAATTTGGCCCAAAATAGGTGTAATTTTCAGCTCGCCCGACTACCCTGTATCTTGTTAAGAAATAATATTGGGCTACATCATCGCTTCCCATAACACCCCATGAAGCTCTAAGTTTAAGGTAGTTAACTATATTTTTTATATTGTTGTCTTTGAAAAATTTCTCTTGTGAAATTCGCCATCCTAATGAAACGGAAGGGAACATCCCCCATCTTTTTTCCTTTGGAAAATTAAAAGATCCATTATATCTTAGTGTGACATCTACCAAATATTTACTATTGTAATCGTATGACATTCGCGCTAAAAAACTTTCCCGACCATCCTGAGAAGCATATCCGGTACCAATCTGATTTTTGTCACTACCGGTATATAGTTGATCCAATTGACTACTCAGTAAATCTCTACGATATGCGTAGGTTTCTTTCCAGTTTGAATTTGTTTGTTCATATCCTACAAATGCATTAATCTTATGTTTCCCGAATTTACGGTCAAATGCCATTTTTATAAAATAAGTATTCTAGTTTGTAAGTTGTTCATCTTGCATGACGCTGAGGATACTGGTACTGTTTCTTTGGTTTGAATAGGTGTTATTTGTTTTGTCGTATGTATAGGCATCCCATGGTTGTGTAAATCGTTTTTCGGAGCGGTAATTATAGTCCCAAGCTCCATATCCGCTTATAGAAAGTCCTTTGGTTATGTAAGGGAGTTTTAGGTCAAATCCTAGCTTTGGGTTTAAAATAAGGTTCATAGTGTTGTCATATCCAGGTAATGAAGATGTCATGATAATAGGGTTTCTTCCCTTTGAAATACAAGCATCAGGATAACCGTTCGGCCAATATATGGGCAAGAAAGGATACATACTTACCGCTTCGTGTAATATACTTCCGTCTGAGATTGCAGGATTATGTCGGTCTTCTCTGCGTGCTGAGATATCCAAACTTATTTTTATGTTTTTTGATACTTGTGCATCAATGTTTGATAAAATTGCTTATTTCAATCGAAAAGTATACCAGTATTTCAATTCAGTTGTATGCCATTTGGATTACAGAAAAATCCGGGGCTGAACATTTTAAATACAGGCAGGAAAAGCGGACAGATTGCTGCCGGTGATTTTGATACGAAGACTAGCAAATAAATTGAATTTATCGGCTGAATTATTAATTAGAGATTATCAATTGTCGCGATGAGGAAGTACGGTTGCCAATAGCACCTCATACACCATAGCCAGCCAGGTTCGTACTTCGGTATGAAGTTAGTTGTAAAATTAGCCATTGAAAATATTAAGAAAATATGGCTAAAAACCCTGCATAATATATCACCCCGGACAAAGTCAACTATGGATGAACATTAACAAAATAATGTGAGTCTGCACGAAAACTCTAACTTTTAAAGTCTTTTGTAAGAAAGGGTCAAAGACATGGCATTCGTAGTTTTTGAGATTAAGGGGGCCTGCTAAAATCGCCGGGATGACTATTGCAAAAACGAGAGTAACGCAGTATTTGGCGTTTTGCTGACTATTATTTAGAGGTAAAAGGGCAAAATGTTAAGTACTGCAAAACAGCGAGAAGTATCTTTATTCGGTGGACTTTTTTGCGAAAAAAAAGTCCACCGTTTAGTCCACCTCGAATATGCGCTTTTTTACCCTTTTCTGCCAGGGGGCAAAAATAAAAGCCCACTGAAATTCAATCATTTACAGTGGACTTCCTTTTTTTGCTACCTTAAAAAGC
>CAJXKB010000016.1 GCA_913055825.1 uncultured Bacteroidota bacterium | reverse complement strand
TTACAGAAGTCCCTTTCTCGGAAGTCGCATCAATATTAATCAGGATATTGTTGAGCGGCCCGGTGATGCTTACCTTTCCCGACGCAATGGCTTGTCCGTAATACACGTCATTTATGCGGCGCGTGGTGTTAAAAAACAGTAATCTGGGTGACGTAACCTGCAAATCCAGGCGTGAATCGTGAAAATGGTGATGAAAAAGTTTTCCCGTTAACACACCCTGATTTCCCAATGTATCGTACAACATAACACGACCAAAGTCAATGGTGCCGGGTTTAAACAAGAACTTTTGCTTAAACGAATAGCGTGTATTAAGGTAATTTACTACCAAGCTGGTACGCTTCATATTAACAAAACCCGTTAGTGTAGGATCTTTCGGAGTTCCTTTCAAACTTAAATCGCCATTAGCAACGCCTTTAATATGAGAAACATATTCAGCAAAAAACGAATTAATACATTTTAAATTAAGATGATTGAAATTTATTTTTAAATCAAGGCTGGCCGTATCACGATAAGGATAATAAAAGCCATCAAGTGCGAAAACCTTTCGTATCTCCGAATTTCCCTTTCGTATAATTTGCGATTTAATAAACGCCGAGCTGTTCACATCGTCCCAGGTGCTTAACACACGGGCTGTTCCCAACGGAACATGGTTCAAAGCCAGTTTACCAACATACAAATTGGCTACCCGGGCCATCCGGCCTCCCGATCGTGTGAAAGTGATATTACCGTTAATAATTCCATCTATGTCAAAGCCCAGGAAGCGCCACAACAAATCCAGGTTGGACAAATTCCATTTCCGGAATGCAATAATAAGCGAATCATCTTCCAATTTAGGATAATGTCCTTCTATTGCTAATTGCGACTGGCCGCCCTGAACCATAAAATTGTTAAAATGCCAACCCAGTGAATCGCGGCGGATGCTGTTTCGGTTATCCAAATGCCAAAGGCTGTCATTCACAACAACTCTACTCCGCACAATCTTCATTGCTTCGGCACCGTGTTTTTTCACATAAACGCCTGCAATATCTCCGCTGTTCATCATGCTGCTATCGCTGTTATGCCACCGTAATCCCATTGTTAAACTATCATTACGCATGCCCAATGCAAGCTTAATACTATCTAAACCAAATACCGACTTATCATTTTCCGTACTATCTTTCAAAATAAGATGAGCCAACTGGTATTGCATCGAAAGCTTTTCCGAATCGGTTTTTATTTTTAAACGGTTCCCTTTAAAATCGATGCCCTGATATTGCAACTTTTTGGAATATGCATCTGCCGTTATGCGATGTTGCCGAAAATTGAAATCGGCTGTAAGCCAACTACCCGGACTAATGCTAAGGCCACGTATAAAATGCTCGCCAATTATTTTTGGTCGGTAAAGATCGAGACGAAGATGTATGTGCTGAGCCAGGTTAAACGGCTCGCCTGTTGCGGGTTTGAAAACTGGAAAATAATGATTTACAAGCTTTTCAAACATATTTACCGCTTTGGTTATTTCATAATGGCCTTTCAGTTTCATAGCAAGTATATCCGAATGAATCTGAATGACATTTGCTCCCGATGAGTCTACAAGCTTTTCAAACTCCAGCTTTTTAATAGGATAAACATCCGTACCAAATTGCAACCGGGTATGTTTCATGCTGATATGTGCCAGAAATGTATCCGGATCAAAACCTTTCCACCGAATATCAGCATTTGTTTTCAAATGAAAATCTTTTTGTGTCCAAAGATTTAAAGGCCTGAAATCGGCTTTTGCCACATCGGCATGAAGATGAAACAGCGGCTTATTCCGCATTAGTACATATCCATTAGCTCCCAGCTTAACATGTGGATCGTCCACACTCAAGTTTGTCACTAAACTATCTGCAAACCAGTCTCCGTAAAATACAAGGTTTTGATAATAATAGTGATTAAGTTGCAATCGACTAAAATTCAACTCAATATTTATGGGAGCATGGGGATCAATAATATGATCCATCCTCACTTGTCCATTAAACGTACTATTTCCAATCAAAGTAGAATCTCCGAGCCACCGGCCCAATGGAAACTGATTGGCATCCACATTTACAGCTAACCGCATAGCTTTGTCGCTACCGGTTTCCATCAAGGCTTCCAAACCGGCTTTTCCTTTGCCGGAGGTAATTTTAAATTTCGTGAAGAAATTATCGTACCGTCCATCAAAATTTCCTTTAACACTCAGCTTTTCATTTTCGGGAAGAAAATCGGGTAGAGGAATATGACGCAGGCTGTCATCGGGCAGAAAAAACGAACGCAAATCACGCGTTGAAGTTGTGAATCTGACAATTTTACTTTTCATGCCGGAACTGTAAAAATCGGGTAATCCTGCTATGGAAAAATCGCCACTAAAATGAGTCCGGGAACCATATCTGATATCTAATCCTTTTCCTGTCATACGGCTGATGGGTCCGTCAACCGAGCCTTGCCTTATTTTTATCACATCGGGCATATTAAACATCACTTCGGCAAAATATCCCACATCCGATAAATCAACCACCGATGGTTTTAAGTTCACGCGCAGTTTTACCGAATCAATAAAATCAGAGTAGCTGTCCCAGCCACCCTTTGCATCCATGTAATAATCAAAAGCCAGGCTACTGTGGTTTGTGATTGCAGAAAATTTTGTAAAATAAAATGCTTTCCCACTGATAATTACATGGCTCTTCATTTTATTCAGGCGAAAACCTGATTTTTCCCGGGCAGAAAGTTTATCTACCACAAAGTTTAGCGAGTCGTTTGTGATATGAAAATCGTGTATACGCATCACAATGTTTTTCACATCCAGATCTTCATAATCCATGCTATGCGGTCCGTATTTGTTATGCACATTAGCATCTTTCAACTGAAAATGTGCCTGGTTCAGCGACAGTCGCTTAATTTTAAGCACAAAAGGTTTTTTGTTCTTTTTTGTATAAGGAGTCGAAGACGAAAGGCGGTTAATAAACTTTATAAAAGCATAATCATCAGACTGTTTATGAATAATCAAACGAAAATCGACAGTATCAAGCACAACAGAACGAAAATGTAACCGGCCGGAAAGCAGGGTTAGAAAACCTATTTTAGCCTGCAGGTGTCCCACTTTCATCATGGGGCTTCCCATAGAATCGATAAGTTCAATGCCGTTTGCTTCAATTCCATTAAAAACACTAACATCGAGTGAAGCCAGACTTACGCGCGTGTGGGTTTTTTCGGACAACGTATTGGCCAAACGCCGGGCAACAACAGATTGCACCGTGGGAAGCTGGAAAAGTAAACTCAAAACCACCAGCAGTCCCAACAAGACCAATAAAGCGTATTTCAGCAGGCGAAGAAGCTTTTTTTTAATACTTTTGCTTTGTTTTTTTTCTTTCAAATGAGTAGTTACATTTTAGGTATTGAATCTTCCTGCGACGACACATCCGCAGCCGTTTTAAAAGACCGGCGTATTTTGTCGAATATCATTGCCAGTCAGGATATTCACAAAAAATACGGAGGTGTTGTCCCCGAACTTGCATCGCGCGCACACCAGCAAAACATCATCCCTGTTGTGGAGGTGGCTCTGCGTGAGGCAAAGATAGGGAAAAATCAGTTGGATGCCATTGCATTTACACGCGGCCCCGGCTTGTTGGGTTCGCTGTTGGTGGGTACTTCTTTTGCCAAAGCCTTTGCGTTGGGACTAAACATTCCTATCATCGAAGTAAACCACCTGAAGGCACATATCTTAGCGCACTTTGTGGAAGAAAAACCCGGATATATCCCTCCTGAATTTCCATTTTTATGTCTGACAGTTTCGGGCGGGCATACCCAGATTGTGAAGGTAAACAGCCCGTCGGATATGCAAATTATGGGTAAGACCATTGACGATGCTGCCGGTGAAGCATTTGATAAAGCTGCCAAAATTATGGGACTTCCGTACCCCGGAGGACCACAAATCGACAAACTGGCACAAACAGGAAATCCGCTGGCTTTCAAGTTTCCGGAGCCAAAGATCCAAGGCTTGAATTACAGTTTTAGCGGACTTAAAACAGCCTTTTTATACTACCTGCGCGATCAGCTGAAAATTGATCCCGGATTTATAGAAAAAAATAAAGCCGATCTGTCTGCTTCCATTCAGCATACCATTATTAAAATCCTGCTCAGTAAATTACGAAGGGCCTCCCGTGAAACCGGGATTCGGCAAATTGCCATTGCGGGAGGCGTTTCAGCTAATTCCGGGTTGCGGCAGCAAGTCGTTGATATGGCTGAAAAAATGCAATGGAAAGTTTTTCTACCGGGTTTACAGTTTACTACCGACAATGCCGCCATGATCGCAATCAGCGGTTATTTTAAATATCTTGAAAAAGATTTTGCCCCGCAGACTATTGTCCCTTACGCAAAAAGTCAATTTAAATAACTAAATACCGGTATGATAAAAAAACGGCCCGAAATTTTACTTCCGGACCGTTTTTTTTCAATTCACTGCAAATTGTTTATAAAATGTATCCGAGATAAACTCCGATCATTTTATTATGTGACTGGTTGTCGTTTTTAGCAAAATGAGTAAGCCCCAAATTCAGGCGAATATCCATTGAGAGGTAATGCTTACCTACAGGCTGGATAAGCCCCACACCCATAACAGCACCAAACTCAGCTTTGTGGCTATCCGGTCTCACGTTGGTAGTCGTTTCAACGCCATTGTTAGTGGCCACACTTTTAGCATTTACCAAATAAGAAACATAAGGCCCCGCATTCAAATGAAAACGCAAATTGGTGTGATACGTTTTCCCAAATGAATAATCATAAAGCACCGGAATACTCACATAATCAAATTTTTTGGTAAGATTATCCGACTTGGCACCTTGCTGCTCATAATTGATTTCTGTTTGTAGCATCATGTTGTCCTTTAATTGATAACTGCCTATCAAACCCGCATGCAGGCCCACGCGGATATTATTGTTGTCATAGTACTCGGCAATTCCCGATTGAACGGCAAAATTAGAACCGACTTTTACTCCATAGTGAAACTTTTGGGCATGTGCAGGTAAACTAAAGGCTACCATCAGTGCCAATACAATCATACTTAAATTTACTTTTTTCATTTTTTCATTTTTTAAAATTTAACATGATGTAAGCCTATCAAAATTAATGCCATTTTTGACTAATTTTGTTTTTAATACTAATAATTTAAATTTAAAATTGCCTGCGAAAAAGAATTATTATAAATTATAGCTTGTGATTTTATTGCTTATTTATTGGTTTTAAATTATTTATATTTAATTATAAAAGAAACTGACAACGAATATCAAATTATTTCTTATTTGACTGTTATCGTTTATAGGTATATTAATCTTGCATTTTTTTTTCTTTATGATTTTCACCCGACTAAACCCTAATAAAAATAATTTCTATATTTGCAAGCTCAAAGCAAGAAATGAGGAATATCATTAAAAATAAAAAGCAGTTGAAACGGAGTGAAACCACTGACCGGCAACAGCTATTTTATATGGATTAAATAAATTAGTTAACACGTAAAAGCCCGGTCACGTAAATTGATCGGGCTTTTTTGATGAAAAAAATTAACATGAAGGTTTACAAATTTGGAGGGACATCAGTGGGCACGGCGCAACGGATGCAACGCATTGTAGAAATTATCCGGCAGGAGAAAAAGGTTTTTGTGGTATTATCTGCCATGAGCGGAACTACTGACACATTGTCGGCCATCGGTCAAAACATCAGAACCGGGAAAAAAGAGGATGCTTTAACAATTCTACATTCATTGCAAAATAATTATCAGCAAACACTGACTGATTTATTTACGTCAACAGACGAAATAGCTGAAGCCTACGTCGGGAAATCCTTTGAAAAGATAACAAACCTGATTCATGAGCCTTATGATCCCTTTGCAGAAAAAATGCTAATTGCCATTGGAGAACAATTGTCTACCTTTCTGTTTTATCGACTGTTAACCGTACAAAAATTCAATGCAACTTTACTGGACTCCACCACTTTGATTCATCTTGATAAAGAAGGGGAACCTGTGATAAATCACATCAGACAGCAAATAAATGAAAGTCTAAAAGGCCATCCTGGCAGTCAAATTTATATTGCACAGGGCTTTATTTGTAGTGATTATACAGGAAACATAAGCAATTTGGGGCGGGGAGGAAGTGATTATTCCGCATCGCTGTTTGGCGCCGCCCTTGAAGCAGAAGAAATCCAAATTTGGACAGACATTGACGGTGTACAAAACAACGATCCGCGTTTTGTGGATCAAACCCAACCAATCAGGCAATTACATTTTGATGAAGCTGCTGAGCTGGCCTACTTCGGTGCAAAAATTCTCCATCCGCTTTGTGTACTCCCAGCACAAAATGCCGGCATTCCCGTATTGCTTAAAAATACATTGCAGCCTGCTGATCCGGGGACCAGAATTTCAGCTGCCGGCCAAGGCAGAGGTTTTAAAGCCGTAGCTGCACGCGACCACATCACTGCAATCAGGATAAAATCGAGCCGGATGCTGATGGCTTATGGTTTTCTCCGAAAAGTATTTGAGATTTTTGAAGAATTTAAAACCCCCATCGACATGATTACCACTTCTGAAGTTGCAGTTTCAATTACTATTGATGACAACCGGCATTTAGAGGAAATTGTGGAACACCTGAAAAAATATGGCCATGTTGAGGTAGCCGGGAACAAAACCATTGTTGGAGTAGTCGGGCTTGTGGATGCCGACGACCCGGGCTACGCCATGCGTCTTTTTGGTGCTTTGTCCGACATCCCCATACGAATGATTTCGTACGGTGCCAGCGCCCACAATGTTTCATTCCTAATTAATACCGAAGATAAGATCAGAACGCTAAAAGCTTTACACAACGGATTGTTTCAATTGTGAAACAGAAAAAACAACTAAATAATCTATCTTTGCTTGCCGAATCAACAAAGGGGCATCGATTGAATCTATGAATAGACTTACTAAATTCATTTGTTTTTTACTAATTGTTATGGCGTGTTCCGGCAAACAGAAAATCCAAGCTCAAAATCCAAAACGGTTTACCATTGACGGACAAATACGGGACAAAACATCCGGGGAACTTCTTGCCGGGGCAACTCTGTTTGTGGCGGAACTGTCAACCGGAACGGTTTCCAATGCATATGGTTTTTATTCGTTGAGCCTGCCCGCAAATCATTATCTCTTGCGATTTTCATACGTTGGCTATCAAAATAAATTGATTTCCATTAACTTAAAATCGGACACTACTATAAATGTCCGTATGGACGGCCTGCAAAACCAGCTGAACGAAGTGGAGATAAAGGCTACCGGCAAACGCGAAAATATCATTAATCCGCTGATGTCAGTCCACAAAATGGAGATGAGCACCATCCGGAAAATTCCGTCGTTTTTGGGTGAAGTCGATTTGATAAAAGCCCTGCAATTACTTCCGGGCGTTAAATTTGTGGCCGAGGGATCCTCCGGATTTAGCGTTCGCGGTGGCGGTTCCGATCAAAACCTGATGCTGCTGGATGAGGCAACGGTATATAATGCCGGCCATTTGATGGGGTTCTTTTCGGTTTTCAACAGCGATGCCGTTAAAAGTGTAAAATTATTCAAAGGTGATTTACCACCGGCCTATGGCGGACGGCTTTCGTCGCTGGTGGAAGTTCGCATGAAAGAAGGAAACACACAATCCTTTCATGGCAGCGGGGGTGTCGGGCTAATCTCTACCCGGTTGATGCTGGAAGGCCCAATCCAAAAATACAAATCATCATTCATGGTCAGTGGCCGCCGCACTTATGCCGATTTATTCCTGAAATTATCGTCTGACGAGAAACTACGCAACAACCGTCTCTATTTTTATGACCTGAATACCAAACTCAATTTTTTTATTAATAATAACAACCATATTTATCTTTCGGGATATCTTGGCAAAGATGTGTTTAAAAATGATTTTTTTCAGATGAACTGGGGCAATACCACCGGCACTTTACGATGGAATCACTTGTTCAACAAAAAACTTTTTGCCAATACCTCATTTGTTGTAAACCGGTTTAACTATAATTTGGGGCTGGCCGAAAACAATCCGCGTTCGTTTGTGTGGCAATCGGCCCTCACAGATTTGAACCTCCATTCCAATTTCGACTGGTTTCTGAACCCTGACAACAAATTGAATTTTGGTTTTTCCATTATTTATCACGACTTTTTCCCGGGGAAAATTAAAGGTACCGGCCAGGAATCTGTAATTGATGAATACCGGCTTCCCGACAATTTCGCACTGGAAAGTGCTTTTTATTTTGGGAACGATCAAAAAATAACCCGACAAGTCAGCCTCAAATACGGATTTAGAATTTCCATTTTCAACAACCTCGGACCCTCCACCCTGTTTCATTACAATGCTGATTATCAAGTTTCCGATTCGACAGTTTATGTAAAAAAAGGCATTTTCCATACGTATTGGGCTTTTGAGCCCAGAGTTGGAATCATATTCAGGCTAAACGAAAACTCATCGCTTAAAACCAGTTATGCCCGGAATGTCCAGTACATCCAAAAGGCGCAGAATTCTACTGCAGGCAACCCGCTGGACATTTGGTTTCAGGCTAATCCGAACATCAAACCCCAAATAGGTGACCAGATTGCCATGGGCTATTACAGAAATCTCAACAATAATAATTTTGAAGCTTCTTTGGAAGTCTATTATAAATGGATCAAAAATGCCATCGACTTTAAAGACCATGCCGATTTGCTACTCAACAAATACCTTGATGGCGAGTTGCGTGTTGGGAAAGCTTACAGCTACGGCCTGGAATTTATGCTTAAAAAAACAAAAGGAAAATTCTCAGGGTGGTTAAGTTATACCTACTCAAGAAGCATGCATCAAATAGCCGGTATCAACGGCGGGAAAAAATATCCGGCACCCTACGACCGGCCTAATGACCTGTCGCTGGTATTAAATTACGATATTAATTCGCATCTTAGCCTGGGTATGACTTGGGTATATTTAACCGGACAACCTGTTACATTTCCGGTAAGCCGTTTTGAATATGGAGGATCTATTATTCCGGTATATTCATCTCGAAATGCTTACCGCCTGCCTGATTACCACAGGCTTGATTTGTCGTTAAACTGGAAGCTAAAACAGAAAAAAGGTAAAAAGTTTGGCCATTCGCTTAACTTTTCCATTTATAATGTGTATAACCGGAAAAATCCATGGGTAATCAATTTTGAGAACGACCCGGACATTCCCAATGCCACTTACGCAGAGAAAACCTATTTATTTGGAATTTTACCCACTGTAACTTATAATTTTCATTTTTAAATGAAACGATTTCTTACTCATATAAGCTTTGTTGTTTCGAGCCTTATCCTATTGGTTTCCTGTACCGAACGTATGGATATTAAACTACCGAAAGGTCATGAGAAACTGGTGGTTGAGGCCTATCTATTTCCCGGAGACAGCAGTTCGCAGGTACGACTTACTACAAGTGCCAATTATTTCTCTAATGAAGCACCAGTCACGGTTGCCGACGCCGGAGTTCAACTAAACGACGGACAAAATACCTGGAATTTTCATCCATCAGCGAAAGATACAGGATATTATTTTTTAACCCCTGCTGAATTTCGTGCCACAACGGGGAAAATTTATCATTTAGATATTCAACTTGCACGGCCTATTGGAAACGAAACACATTTTGAAAGTGAAACCACTTTGCCTCCTTTACGCATTCACATCGACTCGTTAAACATTCAATATGCTCCTGATATTGAAAAATGGGTCGTCCGGATTTTTGCGCTTGATTCGATAGGAAAAGATTTTTATTTGTTCAACAGCCGGGTAAACGGACAGTGGGTTACTGACAGCATCCCTCGAAAAGTAGTCCGCTCGGATGAATTTTTTGATGGCAGATATCTGAATGGCGCCGTGGTTCAGGTATTAAACAAAGACGAACTCCATCCGGGTGACCATTATACATTGATAGCCTCCAATATTACAGGAGAATATTATCATTATATTATTGATTTGCAGGATGAAGTTGAGAGCAAGAACCCGCTTTTCAGTGGTCCGTCGGCCAATGTGCAAGGCAATATTAGTGGTGGTGCTTTGGGTTTCTTTACCGCTTTTGCTTCCACTTCGTTTAAGGTTGAATTATTACAAACGAAAGATAAATAGTTGAGAACTGACAATTGTGACCAATGAAATTCATTTCAACACTTTACCCGCTTAAAAATCTCATTGTGAAACAGCATAAATTAATGAACAAATAATTGCATTATGAACTTATGTTCATTATCTTTGTGGCGTTAATTTAAAAAAATTAAAGACATGACAGCAACAAAAAACAATCAGCCGGGCCGCGGATTAGGTTTTGGCGGCGGAAGAGGCCGTAACAAAGGCGGCTCATTCGGAATTGGAGGATATTGCGTGTGTGCAAAGTGTGGCACCAAGGTAGCCCATCAACAAGGCATAAAATGCACTACGCTCAAGTGCCCGAAATGCGGACATACCATGATTCGCGAAGAACTGCTAAAAAAGTAACCGGTTTCTTTTGTTTTTCCCGGGCATACAAACAGTACTGACACCTGAAAATAGTGAAACCATACTCATCCTCGTTTGTAACGAGGATGGTTTTATCCGGAATATTTAAAATGTTTTTCAAGGCTAAAAGTAGAAGTTTAGAGTGCCTAAAGTTAGGAGTGCCTAAAGTTGATTACAATATCCAATTTTTAACTCCAAATTCCACACTCCAAACTTGTCATAGTATAAAATATTGCATTAAAAATTCAGGCCTAAATGCGTCCTCGTTGCAAACGAGGACGAGATGGAAATATGTACGTGCTTTCTCTAAATAAATGTAAATAAACGGTAAACATGAAAACAATAGCTGTTTCGCTTTCTTTTGCCGACGCATAATTCCGGTAGCCATACCTAAAAAACGAAAACCCCAATAACTATATTTGGGGTTAAATGAGTATGTTTGCAAAAGTAAAACAGAAATGGTTTTAATTAAAATCTCATCGCATGAAATTACAGCATATTGGCCTGAATATCACGGAAGTATCAGAAGTAAATCATTTTTATACCAATATATTAAAATGTTGGCCGGAGAATAATTTTGAACTCAACGAAACCTTGTCGGAGGAAGTGTTTCAACAAAAGCATGCCACACAGGTTTTTACTGTCAGGAATGCCGATTTAGTTCTTGAATTGTTTCTTTCCAAAGAAATCAATGCACAGGGTTTTCAACACCTCTGCGTTAGCGTGTGCGACCGTGATCACATTGCCGAAAAGGCAAGAGCTTATGGATATCCTGTGATTCGAATCGCAAGGGAAGGCAACGACCTTTTGTTTATCAGAGATAAAGCTGGTAATATGTTTGAACTTAAAAATCAGGCCGGTGAAAACCTATCTTGATTGCATCCCCTGTTTCATGCGACAAGCCCTAAGCACGGCACGATTGGCCACTACTGATGAGGTAAAAATCAAAAATGTGCTTAATACTGTTGGCGTTCAGGTTAAAGACATTCCCATGCATCTCACTCCTGCTGAAACAGGTCAAATAGTTTATCGTGAGGTGAAAAACGTCACCGGGGTTATCGATCCTTACAAAAGTCTGAAGAAGGCGCATATTGCGGAAGCAAAAACACTGTTGCCCGAACTAAAAAACATGGTGGAACAGTCAGATGATCCGTTGTTAAAAGCGGTCCGCATTGCCATTGCCGGTAATGTGATCGATTTAGGTATCAATAAAACTTTTCATCTTGTTGAGGATATAAAAAAAATTCTGAATCAAGATTTTGCCATTTTCGATTATGATTCATTTAAACAACATCTTGGAAATGCAGAAAACATTCTTTATCTCGGAGATAATTGTGGTGAATCGGTTTTTGACAAAATCCTTATTGAACAATTACAGAAACCTGTAACTTTTGCCGTGCGTTCTGCACCGATTATAAATGATGTCACCCTTAAAGACGCCATTGATTCAGGTTTGGACGAGGTTGCCCGGCTCATGGAATCGGGATGTGTGGCCCCCGGCACTATTTTATCGCAATGCACAGAGGAATTCATGGAAGTTTACAATAATGCAGACCTTATCATTAGCAAAGGACAGGGTAATTACGAAGGGCTTTCGGAGGTTGACCGCCCGGTATTTTTCCTGCTCAAGGCAAAATGTCATGTTATTGCAAAAGATTTAGGGGTACACGAAGGCGACATCGTACTGAAAGGTATTAATATTGAAGCTGAATAGCGACAATAATAATATTTCCATAATTTAATCGGCAAGCGTACTTAAATCTCCTTCATCTTCACCCAGTGCCCTGGCTTTTAATACCCTGCGCATGATTTTACCGCTACGGGTTTTGGGTAAAGCATCCACAAAGGTGATACTTTCGGGTTTTGCAATAGGGCCCATCATCTTTGCCACATGATTTTTAATTTGAATTTCTAATTCAGCAGAAGCCACCAATCCGTGTTTTAAAATTACAAAGCCATGAATTGCATTTCCTTTCAGGTCGTGGGGCAATGCAATGGCCGCAGCCTCGGCAACAGATGGATGGCTTACAATGGCACTTTCAATCTCAGCGGTACCCAACCTATAGCCCGAAACTTTAATCACATCATCAGTTCGGCCAATGATCCAGAAATAGCCATCCTCATCTTTTCTCGCCGCATCTCCGGCACTGTAGAAGCCCTGTTTTTCAAAACGTTTCCAGTAAGTTTCCACAAAGCGCTCATCATCATTATGAACGGTAGCAGCCATCCCCGGCCATGGCGCTTTAATAACAAGGTTTCCCTGCTCGCCTGTGGCCACTTTTTCTCCCTTATCGTTTACCACTGCCATTTCATTACCAAAAAACGGTTTCGTTGCCGAACCGGGCTTCAGTGGCGTAATGGGCAACGGAGCGATCATAAAACCACCGGTTTCCGTTTGCCACCACGTATCCATAATGGGACATTTTTCTTTACCCACATGTTTATAATACCATTTCCAGGCTTCCGGATTGATGGGTTCTCCTACTGACCCTAACAAGCGTAAGGAGCTAATGTCGTGCTTTTCGACCCACGATTCCCCAAAACGCATCAACCCCCTGATGGCAGTCGGAGAAGTATATAAAATACTGATCCCAAATTTCTCCACCATGCGCCACCAGCGATCCGGATAAGGATGATTTGGTGCCCCTTCATAGGAAAATATGGTAGCACCATTGATGAGCGGACCGTAAACAATATAACTATGGCCGGTAATCCAGCCGGGATCGGCAGCACACCAAAACCTGTCTTCAGGCTTAATATCGAAAACCATCCGCATGGTGGTTGCCGTATAAACGCTGTATCCGCCATGGGTATGGACCAACCCTTTGGGTTTGCCTGTAGAACCCGACGTATAAAGCAAAAACAACATATCGGTCGATTTCATGTGAACGGTTTCGCATTTGCCATTGGCAATGGGAAGCGCTTTCAAATCGTGAAACCAAAAATCCCTGTCGTTTTGCATTTCAACGGCTTCACCTGTCCGTTTCACCGTTATGACTACTTCTACTACCGAACACATCTCCAGGGCTTCATTTACAATCTTTTTTAAATGAGTGGGTTTACCCCTACGATATCCACCATCGGCTGTTATCACAACACGGCTTTTAGCTGCTTTGATTCTGTCAAGAAGTGCCTCACTACTGAAACCGCCATAAACCACACTGTGAGCCGCGCCAATCTTGGCACATGCCAGCATGGCAAAAATCTGCTCCGGCAGCTGAGGCATATAAATAGTAACAATGTCTCCTTTTTTTACCCCCATGGCCTTTAAAATATTGGCAAAAATGCTCACTTCCCGATTCAATGCATGATACGAATAGGTTTTGATCTCCCCATCTTCACCTTCCCATATGTAGGCTAACTTATTTTGGGTAGGAGTGCCAAGGTGCCTGTCGATGGCATTGTGTATGATGTTGGTTTCAGCTCCTCTATACCATTCATAAAAGGGTTTGTTAGAATCGTCCAGCACTTTATCCCATTTTTTGTACCACTCCAGCTTTTCGGCCTGCTCCGCCCAAAACGCCTCTCTCTCTTCTATCGAATATTGATACAGCTTATCATATTCTTTGACGTTGGCTTGTTGAATGACTTCTTCTGACGGATAATAAATTTCTTCGTTGTTCATTAGGAGATTTTTTTGGTGAATACTAAATAATATGGATTGCAGGTAGCACAAACAATTGGGTTTCTAACACCGTTTTATTTGGCTTCGATGGCAATTTCTTTCTGCAAGTATAAAAAAAAATTGAATAATCAAGGAATGCGATCTTTCAACTTGCTTGAGTAAAGCTTTAAACAGGCGCTTCTTGTCGAATACACATTTAATATTTCTACATATAATTTCTCCTCATATCGGCTTTTATGCTAATTTTGCATCAAGGCTTTAGCAAAAAAGTGGTTATCTATAAGTTTGTGTAGTAGCACTTGATGGAAAGGCCAAAAAAAAGAGGGCCATGAAGAAAAAAATAAAAATCGGAATTATCATTTGCGATCGTTATCGTGATTGTGCCGGCGGAAAATGCTTCCGTTCCATGAAAAATAAAGAAGGAGCTTTCAGTATCTATGATAAAGATACCGAACTCGAAATTGCAGGTTACACCCGTTGCGGAGGCTGCCCCGGCGGAAATGTTGAGTATGCCCCCGAAGAAATGAAGAAAAACGGTGTTGACGTTATTCATCTTGCCACCGGATTGGTGGTGGGCTATCCTCCATGCCCCTACATCGATCATTTTAAACGGTTTATTGAAGAAAAATATCAAATGAAAGTTGTCGTCGGCACGCATCCCATTCCTGAAAAATATTATCAAACCCACAAAGCGCTTGGAACCTGGGATACCTCTGAATGGCAGGAATTTATCAAACCCACACTGGCCGACGAAAAAACCAGACTGGCTTACAATTAACATAAAAATATGTATCAATATCTTTTCGGCCCGGTACCTTCGCGCCGTCTCGGCATGTCGCTGGGAGTCGATTTAGTCCCTCACAAAGTATGCTCGCTCAACTGCGTTTATTGCGAATGCGGGCGGACAACCAACCTCACACTGGATCGCAAGGAATATGTTCCTTTCGATGACGTGAGCAAAGAAATAGCGCACTATCTGGAAAACAATCCGGCACCTGACTACATTACCTTTTCAGGCTCCGGAGAACCAACACTAAATAGCAGAATTGGTGACGTACTTAATTTCATCAAAAGTATAAACGCCCGGATTCCGGTTGCCGTACTCACCAACGGAACGCTTTTTCAGGATACAGAAGTCAGGCACGAATTACTTGCTGCCGATGTGGTATTGCCCTCGCTGGATGCTGCAGAAGAGTTGTCATTCCGGAGAATAAACCGTCCATTCCACTCCTTAAACATTCCTGAATATATCAGTGGGTTAATAGAATTCAGGAAAGAGTTCAAAGGCCGGATTTGGCTGGAGGTATTGATTATCCCCGGGTTAAACGACAACAAAGAGAATCTCGTGGCACTCAAAGAGGCTTTTTTACAGATAAATCCCGACGAAATTCAACTTAACACCCTAGACCGGCCGGGTGCTGTAGATAAAATCAGGGCAGCAACCCGGAAAGAGTTACAAAGTATCGTTGATTTTTGGGACATGGACATCGTAAAAATCATTGCCGCGGCCCCCGATCGCAAAAAAATTGTCTCATATCGTGGAGACACCGAAACAGCCATTTTGGAAACCATCAAACGGCGGCCATGTACACTGGAAGACATGCGTAAAATTCTGGGACTTCATATCAACGAAATAAACAAATACCTTGATGTGCTGGAACACGAGAACAAAATAATATCCGTCAGGGAAGAGCGGGGGGTTTTTTATCGGATAATGAGAGAATAAGCCTTTTAAAATCAATCTGGATAAAAAAATAAAATAAAAAAATTGTCCAGTTCAAATAATGTTCTTATTTTTGCACCCCAAAATTAGAAAAAAGAATTCTATGTATTTATCTGTTGAAAAGAAAAAAGAAATTTTCGCACAGTACGGTAAGGATGATCACGATACAGGATCGGCAGAAGGCCAGATCGCGTTGTTTACCTACCGTATCAAACACCTGACCGAACATCTGAAAAGGAATAAAAAAGACGTGTTCACTCAGAGATCGTTGGTCCGCATGGTTGGTAAAAGAAGAAAATTGCTCGAATATCTGCAAGAAAAAGACGTTGTAAGATATCGTACAATTATCAAACAGCTTGGACTTCGAAAGTAGTAAATATAAAACTTCGCAAAAAAAGGCAATTACCCGATTGCCTTTTTTTGTGTTTATGTAAACTGGGGCTAAACAAAAAAATTCCCGGCAGGTTATTCAGGGCCTTAATTTAAAATTATAAAGCCTAACATTCTGGTTACACGCTATTAAACTAATTAGAAAGAATAGTAAAAATTTAAAACATCTAATAATAATTTATGTCTGCACAAGCTATTACAAAAACATTCCAGATGGAAGATGGCACAACCATCTCCATCGAAACAGGCAGGCTTGCCAAACAAGCTGACGGCGCTGCAGTAGTCAAAATGGGGAACACCATGTTGCTTGCAACTGTTGTTGCTGCCGAGGAAGCTAAAGAAGATGTGGATTTTATGCCACTCTCCGTCGATTATAAAGAAAAATATGCTTCTACCGGTAAATTCCCGGGTGGTTTTTTCAAACGTGAAGGACGTCCTTCGGAGTATGAAATCCTGATATCACGGTTAGTTGACCGTGCCCTCCGTCCCTTGTTTCCTGAAGATTTTCATGCCGAAACACAGGTGATCATTCAGCTTATTTCGGGAGGTGATGATGTGGCCCCCGATGCACTTGCAGCATTGGCTGCTTCTTCGGCATTGGCTGTCTCCGACATTCCTTTCCACGGGCCTATTTCAGAAGTTCGTGTTGCGCTGATTGATGGTAAATATGTTATTAATCCCAGCCTTTCACGCATGGAAGATGCTGATTTGGAAATGATGGTTGCAGCAAGTGCAGACAACATAATGATGGTTGAAGGCGAAATGAAAGAAGTTTCGGAAACCGTTATGATAGAAGCTATTAAAGCAGCTCATCAGGCTATTAAAATCCAGTGTCAGGCTCAGGTAGAGTTGGCTGACATGGTTGAAAAATCAAAAACCAAAAGAACATATTGCCACGAAACTAATGATGAGGAATTAAAAGTTCGCGTAAAAGAAGCTACTTATCAAAAATGTTATGAACTGGCCCTGAGCGGAAATCCTGATAAGAATGCCCGTACTGAAGGTTTTAAAGCCATCCGTGATGAATTTATTGAGAGCCTTCCCGAAGAAGAACAAGACAAAGCAAATTTGGTAAAACGTTATTTCCATAATGTGGAAAAAGAAGCCCTTCGTCAGGCTTTACTGAACGATCATATCCGTATGGATGGCAGAAAATTAAATCAAGTCCGCCCCATTTGGAGCGAAGTAGATTATCTGCCCTCGGCGCATGGTTCGGCAATTTTTACCCGTGGTGAGACACAGGCTTTAGTAACCGTTACACTCGGTAATAAAATGAATGAACAAATGATCGACGGTGCTGTGATTGATGGCAGCAGTAAATTTATCCTGCACTACAATTTCCCCGGATTCTCAACCGGAGAGGTTCGCCGTTTTGGCAGCCCCGGACGTCGTGAAATAGGACATGGCAACCTCGCCATGCGTGCTTTAAAATACGTTCTTCCGGAAGGAGATGCAAATCCTTACACCATTCGAATTGTTTCGGATATTCTCGAATCAAACGGTTCATCGTCCATGGCTACTGTTTGTGGTGGCACAATGGCACTGATGGATGCCGGTGTTCAAATTAAGAAACCTGTCGCCGGTATTGCTATGGGACTGATTACCGATACCGAATCAGGAAAATACGCTATTTTGACAGATATTCTTGGTGATGAAGATCACTTTGGAGATATGGACTTTAAGGTTACCGGAACAGCTGATGGTATTACGGCTTGCCAAATGGACATCAAAGTGGATGGATTACCTTACGAAGTTCTGGCAGAAGCACTGGAACAGGCCCGTGAGGGGAGGCTTCACATTTTAGGCGAAATAGCCAAAACTATTTCCGAACCACGTGCCGATTACAAAGAGCATGTACCGAGAATCGAACGCATGAGTATTGCCAAAGAATTTATTGGCGCCGTGATTGGGCCGGGTGGAAAAGTTATTCAGGAAATGCAGCGCGAAACAAACACCACTATTGTAATTGAAGAAGTAGGGAATTTTGGAATTATCGACATCGTTTCGCCCGATAAAGCCTCCATCGAAGCTGCCAAAGCTAAAATTAAAGCTATCACCGCCGTTCCCGAAGTTGGTGAAGTTTATCTGGGTACCATCAAGAGCATTGTGCCTTTTGGCGCTTTTGTTGAGATTCTTCCCGGTAAGGAAGGCCTGCTACACATCTCCGAAATCGACTGGAAACGAATTGAAAAAGTAGAAGATGTACTTCACGAAGGTGACCAAATTAAAGTTAAGCTGATAGGTGTTGATGAACGCAACGGCAAAATGAAACTTTCACGTAAAGCTTTAATTAAACGACCCGAAAGAAAATAGTTACACAAACTGAAACTTTTAATCTTTTTAAACGTAGTCAATAAACCAAAATAATATCCATAGCGCATGAGGCAACTAAAAATCACCAAACAAGTAACCAACCGTGAAACCGCATCCCTTGACAAATATCTTCAAGAGATTGGAAAAGTGGACCTGATTACCGCTGAACAGGAAGTTGAACTGGCAAGAAGGATTAAACAGGGTGATAAAAAAGCATTGGAAGAATTAACAAAAGCCAACCTGAGATTTGTGGTATCGGTGTCAAAGCAATACCAAAACCAGGGACTAAGTCTGCCCGATTTAATTAATGAAGGAAACCTGGGGCTAATCAAAGCAGCACAACGCTTCGACGAAACCCGTGGCTTTAAGTTTATTTCCTACGCCGTTTGGTGGATTCGCCAATCTATTCTTCAGGCGCTGGCCGAGCAATCGCGTATTGTCCGTCTGCCGTTGAACAAAATCGGCTCCATTAACAAAATCAATAAAGCGACAGCCAAGCTGGAACAGGAATTCGAGCGTGAACCCGACTACAAAGAAATTGCCGGAATGCTAGAAATGACTATTAATGAGGTAAAAGAATCCAAACGGAATGCCGGGCGCCATGTTTCCATGGATGCACCACTTATTCAGGATGAAGACAACAACATGTACGATGTGCTGAAAAGTGAGGAATCTATTACCCCCGAAACAGGGCTGTTGTATGAGTCGTTACGCAAAGAAATCGACCGGGCCATTTCGACCCTCACCCAACGCGAAGCCGATGTAATAAAACTGTATTTTGGACTTAATGGTAGTCACCCTATGACCCTTGAGGAAATTGGTGAAAAATTTGACCTGACCCGCGAACGCGTTCGCCAAATCAAAGAAAAAGCTATTCGCCGTCTGAAACAAACTTCGCGCAGTAAAATCCTGAAATCTTATTTGGGATAAGATACTTCTTTAAAAAATTAAAAAGCGCCTTGAAAAGGGCGCTTTTTTTGGTAATAAGCACTATCATCCGAAAGTTTTTCAAAAAATTCCATTTACAAGCTACAATCCAAATTAAATAAGTAGCTCAAAAAAAAGTCAGGGAAATAAGTCTTGTTTCGGATAGTATGATAATTTGTGTATCTTCGCTTTTAGGAAGGGGGTTTTTGTTATTAATGCTTCAAATATACAGTATATCAACAAGATAATTTATTTATTTCATTTTTTGCTTTTTATAAATTACTCAGATTAATGATTTTTTGCTTAGGCGAAACACTTCTTGATATAGTTCAAGATGCAAGTAGTTTTGGATATTTAGAAAGTCCGGCTGAGGCTCCCGGTATTCCGGGAGGGGCAATGTTAAATGCATCGGTTTCACTGGCGCGGGCACGTATGCCTGTTAGTTTAATTACGGAATTGGGTGATGATGATGTTGCAACCTTCATCATTCGTTTTTTGAAAAACAATGGCATAAATACCCAATGGGTACGTCAATATTCTGAAATGCAGACATCTGTAGCCATTGCCGTGTTGGATCAAAACAAAAAAGCGACTTACCACTTTGAAAAGCATTACCCAACACATAGGAAGCTTATGTCTATTCCTCATTTTACCGGGAAAGATGTCGTTTTGTTTGGCTCCTTGTATTCGCTGGAAGAGGGTATTCGTAGCGAATTACTAAAAACCCTGCATGCTGCCCGTCAAGCGGGAAGTACAATTGTTTATGACCCAAACATCCGTCAGGACACTATTACCAGAGATAGTAAACAGTGGAAAATAATAATAGAAAACATCAAAATAGCCGATATCATCAAAGCTTCAGATGAGGATTTAAGAGCCTTATTTGGTAAGGAATCTCCTGAAAAACTTTTACGTACCCTTTCCGAAATCAATCCCTGGGCACCGGCCATTATGACCATGGGCGCATCTGGCGTGCTGTGCTTGTGGAAAAATAAGCTGACTCAGCTCCCGGCTAAAAAAATTACGATAAAAAGCACAGTAGGTGCCGGGGACGGTTTTAATGCCGGTTTTATTTACAAATGGGTTCAAGCAGGTTTTACAAAAGATTTTATTCCTACAATAGGCTATGCCAATATTGTAAAACTCCTTCAATCGGGAATTTCATTTTCATCGGCTATTTGCGAGTCAGAAAAAAATTATATCCCTACTGATTTTATATCAAATAACACAAAACTTTAGGCATTTCTCCCTAAGGAATCCGCATGTATTTGTGAGCCTGTAACGAGATGCGCCATTGCGGATGTTGCATAACATAATCAATTAATACCGGTAAAATTACTTCGGAAACGCTCCATTCGGGCTGTAAGAATAAATGACAATTTTCAGAAACCTGTTGTGCGTTTTTCTCAGCCCATTGCAAATCGGACTTCTTCTCGATAATGACCTTAAGCTCGTGTGCACGGGAATAAATATCAGGCCGGGGCGGTGAATTTTTCTTCGGCGACAAGCAAATCCAATCCCAATTACCAGTCAGCGGATGGGCACCCGAAGTTTCGAGCATAACTTTTATACCTTTGGCTTTCAATACTTTGGTGAAAAATCCCAACGGATAAAGTGTTGGCTCACCCCCGGTAACCACCACAGTTTTGGCCTGGGTTTGTGCTGCCCGTTCAGCTACCTTTTCCACCTCCACAGGCGGAAATAATCTGGCATTCCACGATTCCTTGCTGTCGCACCATGCACAGCCCACATCACAGCCACCAACACGCACAAAATAAGCTGCTTTCCCCATGTTATAACCTTCTCCCTGAAGAGTATAAAACTCCTCCATCACAGGCAATTTCCTACCGCCATCCAATAAAGCAGCTTCTGATTCTTTCATTTTTTATTCTCTGATAAATTTATGCTCTACTGTGTATTTTCCCGACTGGATTCGTACAAAATAAGTACCTGTTTTCAACTTTGAAATTCTGAGCTTAATAATTATTTTACCTCTTTTACTGAAAGTATCGTAGTGTAATGGGATAATTTGTTTCCCCGACGAATCATAAAGTTTCAGGCTATACTCCTTTTCCGGTAGGTTTACCAAGTATATACTTACCGTTCTTTTTGACACCGGGTTCGGGTGCAAAGTAAATGTAAATGTAATCGGATGCTGTACGGAAGCAGGCCGGTTTGCACACGTAAATGGGCTAATGTCAAAATGATAGGCTGTTGGCTTGAAAAAAGGATTTCTTCCTTCCGAGCTTATAAAACCGTCATCTCCTTTTGTAAACGTAACTCCTTCTGTTTGGGGAGCTGTTACAGCAGGCATGTCTATACGTCTTTTGTTTCCGGAAAAAAAAGCATGGCCTTTAAAATCCCATAACAACCACATAAACGGCGCCCAATTTCCACGTGTATATCCCAGCAACACAACTTTATGTTTACTTCGATTGTAATCGGCAGCTGTTACCAGTCCGGCGGTATTAAAACTATCAACCAAATCGGCAACATAATTTCCCGGTGTTTTTGGCAAACGGTACACACGTGTTCGGGAATCCTGCCAATCTTTTGAAAACAAATACAATGAATCGCCTACTGCAATCATAGCTTCACAATCGTAATTGTTTTTACTGCGTTTGGCAATATAAACCGGATAATCAGGATATTGAAAGAATATCTTTTCTGACGACACAGCGTCATCACCTGTCGTTGGAATATCCGATTTCCTAATTTTATAAATCACCAGGTCGTGGCGGTGTCCGCTGTTATTCCCAAAATCGCCAACATAAATATACAGGCTGTCTGCAGCCAACTCTTCCCAGTCTGTATTGGTGGCGTTTTTCACCCGGATGCGTTGCTCAACAGTTCCGTCCACAGTATCTATCCTGTATAGCATGGGAAGTCCGCCACTATCGTTGTGCGTCCACAGGCTGTTTCTCCAAAAAATCAATCCCGAAGTTTCATTCACCTCTTTTGGAAGGATAAAACTCTTGAATGGTTTATATGCAGTAGGGTTATAGGTACAGCTGCCATTATTTTGCTTGGCCCTGGGCTGAAAGTTTACGGCCTGTGGATTGGTACATCCCAAAACCTGTGCAAAAAGCATCTGCCCACTACCCACAAATAAAAATGAAAAAGCAAGTCGCCAAATAAAATACCGCATATAACAAATGACTTTAGTGGATTTCTTTCTTGTAAGATAATAAAGTGTTTTTCAATAACATAGCAATAGTCATGGGTCCCACACCACCCGGAACAGGTGTAATGTAAGCTGCTTTTTTAGCCACTGCATTGAAATCGACATCACCCACCAGCCGGTAGCCTTTTTTGGCACTGTCATCACCCAAACGATGAATTCCCACATCAATCACCACCGCACCTTCTTTTACCATGTCGGCTTTCACAAATTGTGGTTGCCCGATGGCACAAATCAAAATATCTGCCGAGCGGGTAATATCTGACATGTTTTTTGTTTTGCTGTGGCATAACGTGACAGTGGCATTTCCGAATTCTGCTTTTTGCGAAAGCAATATACTAATGGGTCTTCCAACGATGTTTGAGCGTCCCAACACAACCACATGCTTACCTTCGGTTTTAATTTTATAGTGCTTAAGTAATTCCGTTATCCCGTAAGGTGTAGCCGACAAAAGCGCTGGTTTTCCCAGCACCATGTTTCCTACATTCACTGGGGTAAATCCATCCACATCTTTCG
The DNA here is from genome assembly GCA_913055825.1 of uncultured Bacteroidota bacterium. Taxonomy (GTDB): domain Bacteria; phylum Bacteroidota; class Bacteroidia; order Bacteroidales; family F082; genus Sulfidibacterium. The sequence goes on along the minus strand of CAJXKB010000016.1, from coordinate 24,660 downwards.
CCGGATTAATGCGGTTAATCACCTTGGATTCGTCAATGTGTTTGGGTAACGGCAACTGGACAATAAACCCGTCAACCTCATCATCCGAATTAAGATAATCAATCACTTCAAGCAGCTCCTTTTCGGTTATGTCAGCAGGATAGCGATAGGTAGATGATATCATCCCTACCTCATGAGCTGCCTTCTCTTTACTGGCCACATAAGTTTGGCTGGCAGGATCTTCACCAACCAATACAGCAGCAAGATGCGGACCGTTTTCACCCCGGTCAACTATTTCAGCTACTTCTTTTTTTATTTCTGCTTTAATCTTTTTGGCCACCAAACGGCCATCAATGAGGACGGTTTCTTTTTTTGTTGCCATGATTTACACTGTTTTTAGTTTATGGCTTTATTAAATTTGAAAAAAAACGACTATCGCCGGCCTGCTCCCATCATGCGCATCATATTTTTACCCTTTCCGGTCGTCATCATTTTCATCATCTTACTGGTTTCGCCAAATTGTTTTATCAGGCGGTTTACTTCTTGAATACTGGTTCCGCTTCCCCTGGCAATACGTTTGCGCCTTGAACCGCTTAGTACTTTAGGATTTTGTCGTTCCTGCGGGGTCATCGAATGAATGATGGCTTCAATGCTTTTGAAAGCATCATCATCTACGTCAAGGTCTTTCATGGCTTTGCCCATACCTGGAATCATAGCCATAAGATCTTTCACATTTCCCATTTTTTTGATTTGCTGAATTTGTTTCAGGAAATCATCAAAATTGAATTGGTTTTTGGCAATTTTCTTTTGCAGCTTACGTGCTTCTTCCTCATTAAACTGTTCCTGTGCTTTTTCAACCAAAGTAACAATATCGCCCATACCCAAAATACGATCGGCCATACGGCTGGGATGAAACAGGTCGAGGGCATCCATTTTTTCACCGATACCCACAAATTTAATCGGCTTTTGCACCACCGAACGGATAGTCAACGCAGCGCCACCCCGGGTATCACCATCCAATTTGGTGAGTACCACCCCTTCAAAATTAAGTCTGTCGTTAAACGCTTTGGCAGTACTTACCGCGTCCTGACCTGTCATGGCATCCACCACAAAAAGTGTTTCCTGCGGTTTAACAGCGTTTTTAATGGCCGCTATTTCATTCATCATCTCCTCATCAACAGACAAACGTCCGGCGGTATCTACAATAACAATATTTTTTCCGTGGTCTTTGGCGTATTTAACAGCGTTTTGAGCAATCCGTACCGGATTCTTATTGCCTTCTTCGGTATAAACTTCCACTCCGACCTGCTCACTCAGCACTTTTAACTGCTCGATGGCTGCAGGCCGATATACGTCACCGGCAACCAGCAACACCTGGCGGCCTTTTTTGCTTTTCAGATAGTTAGCCAACTTAGCTGTAAAAGTTGTTTTCCCCGAACCTTGCAAACCGGCAATTAAAATAACCGCAGGACTACCTTTTATATTAATATCCACCTGCTCGCCACCCATGAGCCTGGCCAGTTCATCGTGTACAATCTTCACCATCAATTCACCGGGTTTCACGGCGGTAAGCACGTTCATCCCCAAGGCTTTTTCCTTGACTTCTGCTGTAAACTGTTTGGCAATTTTATAACTAACGTCAGCTTCAATCAGGGCTTTTCTGATTTCCTTAATCGATTCTGCCACATTGATTTCGGTGATGCGGCCCTGTCCCTTTAATATTTTAAATGATTTGTCTAACTTGTCGCTTAATCCTTCAAACATGTGTTGTAATTTTTGGTTGGCAAAATTAATAAAAACTGAGCAGCTGCAAACAGTTACAGTTTATTAAGGTAAAATAATATTTCGATGAATCACTTCGTGACGAATTTTTTGTAAAACATCTATAAAACAAGTTATTCCTGAACAGGGATAATAAAAATATCGAATCCGTTGCTAGTTTGTTGCGAAAAGGCCAGATGTTTGCCATCGGGAGAGAGTGATGGACAACATATTGCGTTCATGCTTTGATAGATGATTTGTTGTCCCGACCCATCGCGATGCCAGCTGCATATTTCATAGCCCGATTCCGGATTTTGAATGACCCCGTAGAATCTCCATCCGGATGGAGCCCACGTAATTATGCCCTTCGAATACAGCGGGAGAATGTGTTTGTTTTCGCCATACCAATTCATCAGGTGCAGTCTGTCGATTCCGCCGGCCGTCAGACTCTTATAGGCAATTGTTTTCCCATCGCGGGAAAAAACCGGAAAAGTAGCATTTCCATTCTCCCGGCTCAGTTGGTTCAGGTTATCATAGATGAAATCGTAAGTATAAATTTGCCAGCTTTCGCTGATGGCATCCCATCCCGAGAAGGCTATCATATGACGTGAAGGTGTAAGCGAAGCCTCCAGTGAAGGAATATTTCTCGGAATGAGTAACTTCTTCTTGCCGTCAGGCATCTTAAGTAAATATAACCGGCTGTTTTTTCCATTTCCCATTTCGAAGATTACAGCCTGTTTCCCAGGCACCCAAACCGGATGTTGCTCATCGGTCGAAGAATCTGCCAGCTCCTCACTGTGGCCGGTTTGCAAATCATACAAAAAAAGATCCCAATTTCCCTTTTGGTTTGACTGATAAACCAGTCTTTGACCGTCGGGCGACCAACAGGCATACAGCTGATCTCCGGGAATGTGAATATGAATAGTACCAGTTGACTGGGCAAATAGGGGCTTCAGGACAAAAACCGGTAACAGAAGCAGAAAAAGTCTAAGCAGGTGTTTCAACTGAAATAATTTGGTGTGCAAAAATAAAGGAAAACAGAGAAAGCATCTATCTTTTCTTAATTTTGCCTGAACACGAAAAAATGAGAAAGAAATCCTTCATACTACTTTTGTCGGCTCTGGTTATTCAGGGACTTCTTGCACAGCAAATAAAATCAAAAAAAGCCGAAAAAGCCTTTCGTATGGCGTTGGCAGCGTTTCAAAAGAAAGATTATGAAACTACTGAAGACGAACTAAATAAATGTTTCAGACTGGATAGCACAATGGTAAAAGCCTGGTTGCTTAAGGCAGAAACGGAAGAGGAAAAAGGAGAGCCGGCACAAGCGATTCATGCTTACGCGAAGGTAGTTAGGTTGGACAAAACCGGAATTCCGAAAGCTTATTACTCCTTGGGAAGTTTACAGTTCAAACAGGGCAAATATGCCGGCGCCATAGTTTCCCTGATAACTTTTCTTGATTTGTCGTCGAAAGCATCAAAAAATTTGCAAAACAAAGCAATCTTTTTGCTTAAGAGTGCCCACTTTGCCCAACACGCCCTGTTGCATCCCGATTCAACCCGGCTGACAGCCTTAAGTTCGGTCGTCAATACCCCGGCCGAAGAATACATCAACTTTGTGAATGCAAACAACAGCCAGCTGGTCTTTACACGAAAATTTCCGGCACCTGACAAAACAATGAAAGAGAAATTATTCAAGGAACAATTTTTTAAGACCATCAAAAAAAAGGATGCAAAATGGCAATTGCCGAAACCAATAATTTTTCCATGGGCAAGAGGGTTGAATATGGGAGGACTGAGTTTGACCCCCGACGGGCGTCAGATGTTTTTTACCGGCTGTTATTGGCCAGGGGCGTATGGCGGGTGCGACATTTTTAAAAGTAGCTTATGCAGAAAACAATGGCAAAAGCCAAAAAACCTGGGCAAGCCGGTAAATACAGCTGCCTGGGATTCGCAACCTTGTATCTCTGCTGACGGACATTATTTATTTTTTGCTTCTAAACGTCCCGGAGGAAAGGGAGGCTCAGACATCTGGATGTCAACGAAAAGCCCGGCCGGAAAATGGCTTCCGGCCATTAATCTCGGCGACAGTATCAATACAGCAGGTGACGAAATGGCCCCGTTTTTACACGCCGACAACCAAACGCTGTATTTTTCGTCCAACGGATGGCCCGGGATGGGTGGTTTTGATCTGTTTGTTTCGCGAAAAAATACCGAAGGCCTGTGGTCACGTCCGCAAAATCTGGGAACTCCGGTAAATACAAATGCAGATGAGATGAACCTTTTTGTAAATACGGACGGCAGGCAGGCCTGGATTTCATCCAACAGATCTGGAAATATGGATATTTATACGTTTAAAACTTTTGCTGCCATGCATCCACGGACAACCTTTTATGTAAATGGAAAAGTATTCGATGCAAAAACAGGAAAAGCATTGAAAGCAAAGGTGGTTTTATCCGATTTGGGACAAAAACCAGCCATTGATTCCGTATGGTCATCCCCATCTGACGGCCATTTTTTCATGATCCTTCATCCCGGAAAGGAGGTGGTATTTCACATCTTTAAAAAAGGATATTTGTTTTATTCAGGATATTTTGATTTAAGGAAATATACCAGTCAACAATCAGTTGACACCGATTTTTATTTGCAACCGATTCGGAAAGGAGCCCGCATGAGGCTGGAAAATATCCTTTTTGACTTTGATAAATTTACTTTACGGCCAACAGCCGATGCCGAATTAAACCTGTTAGTTAAACTGCTCAGGCAAAATCCTGAAATCAAAATCCTTATTGCCGGTTATACCGATTCGGTTGGAACGGACGAACATAACCTGGCACTTTCAATTCAACGGGCAAAGGTCGTTTACAACTATCTTGTAAGTAAAGGAATTGCCACTTACAGATTAACTTTCAATGGTTTTGGATCGCAACATCCGATTAATAAAAATAATACCGAAGCCGGCCGGGCACAAAATAGAAGGACGGAAATAATAATACGGTGATGAGATGAACTGCTTAATTTTAATTTTTTAGATATTAAATTTCAATCTGCAAGCCATCATAGGCCAGCCGGATAAAACCGGGCAACTCTTTTTCCACCTCATCGTGAAAACCCATCATATGGCTAATGTGGGTGATATAAGCACGTTCAGGACGAAGAAACTCAAGCACTTTTACGGCTTGTGCCAAATTAAAATGAGAGGGGTGTTCTTTTCGACGTAAAGCGTTGATTACAATTACCTTGCTACCCATCATTCGAGCCAGGGTTTCCGGTGGGATATAATTGGTGTCCGTAACATAGGAAAAATCACCAATGCGATAACCCAACACCTCCATTTTCATATGAAGCACAGGAAGGGGAATAAATTCGAGATTTCCCACTTTAAAAGGATCGTAGCCTATGTTAATCATATTAAATTCAGGAACGCCCCGATAGCGGTTTTCACCAAAGGCATAGGCAAATTCACGCTGTATGGCTTCAATGTCGCGGGGCAGGGCGTAGATATCCATTGCCTTACGATACAAATAGTTAAATGATCGTACATCGTCCAGGCCGGCAATATGGTCTTTGTGGCAATGTGTGATAAGGATTGCATCAAGCTTTTTTACATTCTCGCGAAGCATCTGGTACCTAAAATCAGGTCCGGCATCAATGTTTACAAAAGTTCCGTCCGATTCGATGAGTACCGAAGAACGCAGGCGGTGGTCTTTTTTGCTGCCCCGGGTACACACCTCGCACGGACACGCTATTACCGGCACGCCCTGTGAAGTTCCGGTTCCCAAAAAAGTTATTTTCATAGCAGCTTCTACAATAAATTTCGGGCAAAGGTAGGATAAATAATATTTTTTGATGCAATGGAATTCTTTTTACCTTTACATTCCAAATATTCAAAAAACAAAGAAAACGGAAATTATTGGAAACACGAGCGATCTTAAAAAAAAGTCGGGAAGAAATGCCTACCCCGAAAGATGCAACTTCCGAAGTAGCAAAAAGCACTCAACGGGTGGGCATGTTTTTTTGCATTGAAAAGCAAGATGAATTAGATTCGGTATATGAATTTGTTAATCAGATTAAAGATGAATTGGGTTCGGTTACAGCGCTGGTATTTTATTTAGGAAAATCAAAAACAGACCAGCATCCGGAAGATATATTTTGGATTGATAAGAAAGCGTTTAACCTGTTCGGGCATATGAAATCAAAATTAAAAAATAAGTTGCAAAAACAGACTTTTGATTTGTTTATTAGTTTTGTTACTTGCGATGCAAAAAAGTGTGCCGGTATTCTGAAGTTTACCGGGGCACGTTTGAAGGTTGGCCCCAGGCAAATGCAAGGAAAGCAAATAGTGGACATTAGCCTAACTGTTCCGAACGGGAGAATGGATTATAGCGAATTTTATCAGCAGCTAACGTTTTATATGAAAAAACTGAAAATTAAAATTCAATAAATGACAAATCACTTTACTTTAAGTGGCACAGGTGTTGCCATTGTTACCCCGTTCCATAATTATGGCACTATCGATTTTGGCAGTTTGGAGAAATTGTTAGAACATGTAATAAACGGGGGTGTTGATTTTATTGTTTCACTGGGAACTACCAGTGAAGCGGCGACCCTTACCGGGGATGAAAAAGATGCAGTAATGGCTTTTGTCAAAGATACTGTAAACGGCAGGGTACCGCTTGTGATGGGTATGGGTGGAAATAGCACACAATCCGTGGTTAGCAAGATTAAAAACACCGATTTTACCGGTGTGGAAGCCATCCTTTCCGTGGCACCTTATTATAATAAGCCCAACCAAAAAGGGTTATACAATCATTTTAAATCCATTGCTGGAGCAAGTCCGGTACCGGTTATTTTGTACAATGTGCCGGGAAGGACTTCCTGTAATCTTACTGCGGAAACTACGCTGCGTCTGGCACACGATTTTGAGAATATTGCAGCTGTTAAAGAAGCTTCGGGCAATTTAAACCAGGTTATGGAAATTTTGCGTTTACGGCCTGATGGTTTTAAAGTATTTTCGGGCGATGATGCGCTGACTTATCCTTTGGTGTCGCTCGGAGCCGATGGCGTGATTTCGGTTGTTGCCAATGCTTATCCGCACGATTTTTCCGAATTGGTTCGTTTAATGAATAAAAAACAATTTGATGATGCGTTAAAACTTCATTACAAACTTTTACCTTTTATCAGTCAGATATTTGCAGATGGAAACCCGGCAGGAATCAAGGCTGCCTTGGAAATAATGGGAATTATGAAAAATAATCTGCGTCTGCCTATGGTGAAAGCAAATAAAGCTGTGTTTATGGCTTTGGGGAAGTTTATTGAAGCGTATCAGCAGTTAAAAACCTGATTTTAAAGTTTACTCCCCGGAAAGTTTTATGATAAAAAAAATAATTTTTTATAGCCTCTGCTCCCTGTGGATATCGGGAACCGTTTCGGCACAAACAATTTCCGGTCTCTCATACGAACGTCAGCTTCACTTGAGGGGAGAAGTGTATTTTAGTTTTTCCGTTCCGGCAGGTACTGATTCAAAGACCTTGTTGAACCAACTGGGCCGTTTTATTTCCATCGACCATAAAAAAGGAACGCATATTTTTGCTTATGCAAATCGTCATGGCTTTCAAAAATTTCTTTCTTATCACGTTAATTATAAGGTACAACCAGCTCCTTCCATGCTTTTACCAAGAGCAGTTTTGGATCGCGGCAAGCAAAAAAATACATCGCAATGGAATTATTACCCGTCTTATCCTGAATACCTGAAGTTGATGGATGATTTCCAAACGAACTATCCTCAGCTCTGTGAATTGGTAAATATTGGCCAGTCGGTGCAGGGGCGGCAATTGCTATTTGTCCATTTAAAACCGTCCGACAGCCTTAAGGCAAAACCCCTGTTTATGTACACGGCCACCATGCATGGCGATGAAACAACACCTTATGTTTTGATGTTGCACCTGATTGATTATTTATTGAAGAATTACGGAAAAATCCCCGAGGTTACCCGCTTGCTCGACAGTGTGGATATTTGGATTAATCCACTTGCCAACCCTGATGGAACATATGCTGGAGGAGATTCGTCGGTGTATGGAGCTACACGTTTTAATGCAAATTCAATTGATTTAAACCGGAATTATCCTGACCCTGCCGATGGCGATCATCCCGACGGACAAGCTTGGCAGCCCGAAACACAGGCATTTATAAATTTTGCCTCGACACATCATTTTGTACTATCGTGCAATATGCACACAGGCTCGGAAGTAGCAAATTATCCCTGGGATACCTGGCCGCGACTTCATGCCGATAATGACTGGTGGCAACAGGTATGCCGTCAATATGCCGACACTGTGCATGCTTATGCCCCTGCGGGATATTTGACCGACCTAAATGATGGCATCACCAATGGTTACGTATGGTACCGGATTACAGGAGGCCGTCAGGATTATATGAATTATTTCCGGCACGACCGTGAGTTTACCCTGGAAATGTCAAGGGTGAAAATGCCTGACCCCGGCCAACTTCCGGGCTACTGGGAAGATAATTATCGCTCGCTGATTGACTATATGGAACAGACACTTTACGGAATCAGGGGTATTGTTTTCGATTCGCTTACAAGGAGCCCGCTAGAGGCAAAGATAATTGTTGCAGAACACGATACAGATCATTCGGAAGTGTATTCATCCCTTCCTTCAGGCTGGTTTTACCGACCTATAGCCGCAGGAAATTACACCGTAAAAATTTCGGCAAAGGGATATTTTACAAAAACTATAAAAGGGATTAATATTTCCAATAACCAAAGCAGGACATTGTCCGTCGCATTAAAACCTTCAGAACTTGGAGTCGAAAACCACTCGTCGCCCGGTTTGGTCCTTTATCCTAATCCTGCTCACGATTTTCTCAGGTTCAAGTCTTCCGGAGGGACAATTGATAGATGGGAAATTTTTGATGCCACCGGGAAATTAATGCGTGAGGGCAAACGTTCAGTTTCAACAATCAAAATAAATCACTGGCCTCCCGGTATTTATTTTATAAGGATAAAATCAGGAAATAAAATATATGATAAGGTTTTTCAACATCGTTAATTGAGGTAGCGGTACAACGTGTTTACACAAAAAAAGCCGAAAATATTTTCGGCTTTTTTTGTGTTTAAACCAGAGATTAGGAAATCCCTATTTTAAATTCTTTACCATATTCGTTATTTTCCAGCTTCTTTTTTACTTCTTTAAAAGCATTGATGGTATATTCCACATCTTCAAGTGTATGGCTGGCCGTTGGGATTAAACGTAGCAGAATAGTTCCTTTGGGAACCACGGGGTAAACAACGATAGAACAGAAAATATCATAATTTTCACGCAGGTCGTAAGTAATCTGTGTGGCATCAGGAATAGTTCCGTTGAGCATTACCGGAGTTACAGGCGAAGCCGTATTGCCAATATTTAATCCTGCTTCACGCAGGCCTTTCTGAAGCGCATGGACGATGGTCCAGAGTTTTTCGCGATGTGACGGCTCTTCACGCAGGAGTTCCAGTCGTTTCATCGCCCCGAATACCATGGGCATAGGCAGCGATTTGGCAAATATCTGCGAACGCATATTGTATTTCAGAAACTTAATCACTTTAGGATCACCTGCAATAAAAGCACCGATCCCAGCCATAGATTTGGCAAAAGTTCCGAAATATAAATCGACTTTATCACGCACACCAAAATGCTCATCAGTACCTGCTCCGGAGGGCCCCATGGTACCAAAACCGTGGGCATCATCAATCAACAAACGGAAATTATATTTATCTTTTAATTTGGTAATCTCCGGCAAGTTACCCAAATCGCCGGCCATACCATATACACCTTCGGTAATTACTAAAATACCACCACCGGTTTTTTCAACCAGTTTAGTGGCTCTTTCCAGTTCTTTATCCAGGTTCTCCATGTCGTTATGCGGGAAAACAAAACGTTTGCCAAAATGCAAACGCATCCCGTCGATAATACAAGCATGGGCTTCCGAATCGTAAACAATAACATCATTACGGTTAACCAAAGCACTGATAACCGAAACCATCCCCTGATAACCGTAGTTTAAAAGATAAGCAGCCGGGCGACCTACGAAGCTGGCCAACTGAGCTTCAAGTTCTTCATGATATTTTGTATCTCCCGACATCATTCGAGCCCCCATGGGATAAGCTAATCCCCATTTGGCAGCAGCTTCTGCATCTGCTTTTCTGACTTCAGGATTATTGGCCAGACCCAGGTAGTTGTTCAAGCTCCAGATAAGCCTTTTTTTACCCATAAACATCATCTTGTTGGAAAGTTCGCCTTCCAACTTGGGAAACATATAATACCCTTCGGATTGATCGGCATGTTCTCCCAGAGGCCCCATATTTACCTCACATTTATCAAATACGTCCATTTTATTGTACTTTTTAAGTAAAGTGCAAAAGTATGGAATTAAACTGCTTTTTAAAAAATTTCTTAAAAAAATAATGAATATACGCTGTGACGCGTATTTTCGTTTTGTACTTCAATAATTTGTTATAATTTTGCGCCATGCCAAAAAAAGCCTCATTAATATTGTTAGTTGCTGGTTTATTTATGTTTAACACCGGTTGTAAAAGTTACAGTGAGATTTTGAAAAGTCCGGATAATACAAAAAAGTATGAAGTCGGTATGGATCTCTACAATAGCGGTAATTTTAAAAAAGCACTTGAGTTTTTCGACTTGATCCGTACATTTTATCAGGGCACTGAAAAAGGCGAGAAGATAACTTACTATACAGCAAATAGTTATTTTCAAACAAAAGATTATCAACTGGCAAGTTATTACTTTAAGCAATATCAACAAATGTACCCCAAGGGCGAACATGCAGAAGAATCAGCCTATCTACAGGCCTATTGTACGTTTTTGGATTCTCCGAGAGCCGAGCTTGATCAAACAACAACATATAAGGCTCTTAGTGAGCTGCAATTATTTATCGACCGCTATCCAAACAGTTCCCATGTTGCAAAAGCTACCGAGCTGATGGATCAGCTTCGCAAAAAATTAGAAGATAAAGATTACCGGATTGCCCTGTTGTATTATAAAACCGGAAGCTATCAGGCTGCCATTACTTCATTTGAAAACCTGATGAACGATTATCCGGACACAGATAACAAAGAGATGTATCTTTATTACATTGCCAAAACTTATTATGAGTATGCCAGTAAAAGCATACCTTCCAAACAAAAAGAGCGTTACGAAAAGATGGTGGAAGCATACAACAACATATTGTATCTGTTTCCCAAAAGTAAATATTTAAAAGAATTAAAACCGCTAAGCGAAAAAGCAAAAAAACAATTGTAAACGAATAATAACATGGACTACAAAAAGATTAAAACCGAAACGACAGCAGTTACACGCAGAAAAGCCGCATTTTATGAACAAACGGGAAATATTTATGAAACCGTGGTTGTTTTGTCGAAACGGGCCAACCAAATTGCTGCCGAACTAAAACAAGAACTGGATCAAAAAATTTCAGAATTTACCACATCAAACGACAACCTCGAAGAGGTTTTTGAAAACCGTGAGCAAATTGAAGTTGCAAAATATTTTGAACGGCTTCCAAAACCAACTTTGTTAGCCATTCACGAATTTTTGAATAAAGAAACATACATAAGAAATCCGCACAAAGAAACTGCCACTGAATTTTAAAAGGCTTTGAATTTGTGACTTAACAACACATCATGTTAAAGGGAAAACATATTATTCTTGGAGTAACCGGTGGCATCGCCGCTTATAAAATCCCTTATTTGGTGCGGCTGTTAAAGGCTGAAGGCGCAGAAGTACAGGTGATTACAACTGCATTTGCACAAGAGTTTGTTACGCCGCTTACCTTATCAACAGTTTCGGAACGACCGGTGTTAAGCGACTTTTTTGATAAAAAATCAGGCGAATGGCATAGCCATGTCGGGTTAGGCTTGTGGGCTGATGCCATGCTATTGGCCCCTTTAACCGCCAACTCGATGGCTAAAATGTCTGTAGGCATCGCCGACAACCTGCTGCTTACTGTTGTGCTTTCGGCACGGTGCCCGGTATTTTTTGCCCCTACTATGGATTTCGACATGTTTCAGCATCCCACAACTTCGCAAAACATCAGGAAATTACAAAAACTCGGATATCATTACATAGAACCTGCTGAAGGAAAACTGGCCAGCGGCCTCACGGGGCCGGGTAGAATGAAAGAGCCCGAAGAACTTTTGCAGTATCTTGTTACCTTTTTTAAAGAAAAAAATTCTTTTGCAGCCAAAAGAGTGATGGTCAGTGCCGGGCCAACCCATGAGCCAATTGACCCGGTGCGCTTTATCGGAAACAGCAGTTCAGGAAAAATGGGGGTTTCCCTGGCAAAGGCTTTTGCACGCAAAGGAGCTGAAGTTGACTTGATTTTGGGTCCGGTGAACCGGGATGTGAATTTTCCCGGAATCAGGGTGCATAAGGTACAGACTGCCTCCGAAATGAATAACGCTTGCCGCAATATATTTCCGAATGTAGATGTGGCTGTTATGGCTGCAGCTGTGGCTGATTTCACACCCACCGAACCTGCCACAGAAAAAATTAAGAAAGAAACCGGCCTTGAGGTTATTCAATTAAAACCGACTGCGGATATTTTAGCTGGTTTGGGTAAAATGAAAAAATCAGGACAACTATTGGTGGGCTTTGCTCTTGAAACCGATGATGAATTAAATAACGCCCGTAAAAAACTGCAGAAAAAAAACCTGGATATGATTGTCCTGAATTCATTAAAAGATAAAGGAGCCGGTTTTGGTGTGGATACCAATAAAATTACAATATTAACAAAAGATGGTAATTCACAACATTTTGCCTTGAAATCAAAAGAAGCCGTTGCAGGTGATATTGTGAACGAAGTTGAGAAGCTTTTGGGGGTAGAAGCATGAAAAAATCAGTTCTCATCACTTTATTGCTGATGGCAGCCGTTGGCTTGTCTGCACAGGAATTTAATTGCAAAGTACAAATCAATACCCAGCAGGTACAGGGATTTGACCGGTCGGTTATTACCAACCTGAAGACAGCCATTACCGAATTTATGAACAACCGCAAATGGACCGACTACAATTTTAAACCTGAAGAGCGCATTGAATGTACCCTGTTGTTCACGGTTAGCCAGTTGGTTTCATCGGACGAATTCAAAGGTTCTTTTAATATTGTGATGCAGCGCCCGGTGTATAAAACCAATTACCGGTCGCCATTGCTCAACATGATTGATAAAAATATTCAGTTTCATTACACAGCCTCCCAGGCCATGAACTTTTCCGATAATACCTATTCCGATAACCTTACCTCATTGCTCGCTTTTTATGCTTATATGATGTTGGGAATTGATTTTGATTCCTTTGCAAATCAAGGAGGAACAGCGTATTACGAAAAAGCCATGGCGGTAGTACAAACAGCCCAGACTTCAAATTATACGGGTTGGCAAGCACACGAAAGCCAGAAAAACCGTTACCATTTCGTAGAAGGCTTTCTAAACAAAGCTTATGAAGGCCTGCGGACTTTTTTATATCAGTATCACCGCCTGGGACTTGACGTTATGGCTGATGATGTAGCCGGAGGCAGAAAAAAAATCCTGGCATCACTGGCTCAGCTGAAATCAGTAAATGAAAAAAGGCCTGGATTGTACAATTTACAACTTATTCTGGATGCAAAACGTTCTGAAATTATCAATATTTTCTCCAAGGCCAATATGAACGAAAAAAACAGTATGATCAACATTATGAGCCAAACCGATCCTCCCAACGGAAACAAATACCGACAGGTGCTTTCGATGAAATAGTATCAACAGGATCTTGCTAACCTACAACAAAAACTTTTACACTTCCGGGGTTTCCGGGTAACAAGCACTTGGTGCCTTTACGTCTGTACTAAACCTCACTAATTTAAAACTTCAAACTCATTCCCAACATGAAATTAAATTTCGCCTGCGGAAAATAGCCGTCCATTACCGACTCGGAATTGTTGTAAACATAACGATATACCCACGCATTGGTTTCGTACAATTCACTAAATAGATTATTCAAACTCAACCGGAAACCTATTTCTTTGAACAACCTGGTTTTAAAATGTGTTTCAATCATTAAATTGTTTACCCAATACGGATCGAGGCTACGGTCCACATTAGAAGTATTATCGATATACTGCCTGCCTACATATTTCGATATCCAGGCAATGTTCAGGTGTCGGAATGGTTTGTAAGACAGCTTGCTGCCGGCCACCAGTCCGGGCGAAAAAGAGATGTCGGTCGTACCCAGCTCTTTGGTGTATTGGTAAGGTTCGTTAGCCGGGTCATCCCAGTAATTCCAGTTATCCACATACTCCGTAAAATTCTTGATTTTATTGATGCTGAACGTTGAATTCACATCCCAACGAACATTTTCGGCCAACTGCCAACCCGCAGTCAGTTCCAGTCCGGCCCGATAACTTTTAGGAACATTGACCATGATGGCTGTCCCCACATTATTGATTTTTCCGGTGAGCACAAACTGATCCTTGTAGTCCATGTAATACACATTGGCATTCAGTGAAAAGGTCTTCAATCGCATTTTGTACCCCAACTCAAAATCGTACAGCTTTTCGGCCCTGATATCCTGTCCGGGATCCGCATCACGATAAACCGAACGGTTAGGCTCACGGTGCGAAACGGCAGCCGAGAAATAAAACTGATTGGCTTTGTTCAATTGATAAAACAAACCGGCACGCGGATTAAAAAACCGAAAATTATGTGCCTGTGTCAGGTCACGCAAATCGTCGTGGGTACCTTTTATGCTGTAGTTGATGCCGCGAAATTGCACTTCGGTCATTACGCTCAGCGCTTTAGTGGCCTGAAGATTCATCTTGGCAAAAGCGTTATAATCGGTTTTCAAACCTGTGTTGAAATACCAGTTGCGGTCGTAATCGCCCAACCGTGCTACCTGTGCCCAAACGATTTTTCCATAATGGTCACCATCGTAATGGTTCCATCCACCCCCAAACGACAGTTTCAGCAGCTTGTTTTGATAATTACCGCTGACATTCATTCCATAAAAATAGTTGTCTAACCATTTTTGGCGAACCAAATTGGTCCGATTCACGGCTACGCCGCCAATCAAGGTATCGCTCATGCCATATTTCGAAAATTTTTGATCATTTTTATAGGATTCATAATAACCAATGCCACGTGTTAAAAATGCAGCCGTGGCCATGTTCAGCTTTTTGCTAAACTGATGGGCATAATGCAGCTGATAGTAATCCTGTTTATAATTATCCGTCTGGTTATCGTAGTACCCCATCAGGTTCCCATTGGCATCGTAAATTTCACCGGCAGGATTGTAGGTACGGTTGGTGGCCAAGCTGTCTTTTGGCACGCCGTACCAGGCCTGATAGGTTTTTTCGTGCCCCAACATGGCAATCGCCTTAAAAATATTTTTCTTGCTGTAATAGGCCGCCGACACATAAGCCGATTGCAAATTGGATGACGCACGGTCAATGTAACCGTCCGAATGGATTACTGAAAAGCGGCCGCTCACGAGCCAATGTTTGTTCAACAGTCCCGAACCAAAGCGCAGGGTATTTTTCGACGTGTTAAACGAGCCGTACGAGCTGTTCAGCTCAGCATAAGCTTTTGGGTCAAAACGGTCGGTTTTAATGTTCAGGCTGGCACCAAAAGCTGCCGATCCGTTGCTCGATGTACCCACACCCCGCTGAATTTGAATGTTATCCACCGAAGAAGCCAAATCGGGCAGGTCCACAAAATAAACACCCTGCGATTCGGCATCATTGACCGGAACACCATTCAGCGTAACATTAATCCCTGTCAAATCCACTCCGCGAATCCTGAGACCCGTGTAACCCACGCCGGCACCGGCATCCGAACTCACCACCACCGACGGCGTCATACTCAGCACATAAGGCAAATCCTGCCCCATATTATTTTCGTCAATAGTCCTGCTACTCAGGTTCTCATGTGTGGTGGGCGACTGTGCCCCGGCACGCGTAGCCGAAATAATCACCTCGTCGCTCATGTAAGCCCTCGGCTTTAGCTGAATGTCAAGATGCCTGTTTCCATCCAGCTTAATGGTCGATTGATAGGTTTCAAAACCCACATAACTCACTTTAATTTCATAATTTCCCTTTTTCAGTTTGGTAAAAACAAATGCACCATTCAATTGCGTGGTCGTAGCCGCATATGCATGCCCCAACACCACGTTGGCGCCGGGTAACACTTCCCCGTTTTCACGGTTTACAACTTTTCCGCTAAGCTGAAACTGCGCCTGTAACAACCACGGAATCATCGAAATAACAACACTAATAATTAACTTTTTAAACATAGCTCGATTGATTTAAATTAACATTACATTAAATCAACAGAGGAATCCTAACGGTGGCTAAACTCTTTTTCCTACGCCGGCATTACCCGAATCAGGTTCAGAGGGTTTGATCTCAGCCCTTGTTTTTAAGGCACCCCTATTGGTTAGTACGGCAAAATTAGTATAAATCGGGCTTAATTATCCTGAATGGCTTAAAAAAATTTGAAGAAAATGAATAAATGTTTGGTTATCTGTTATTTGGGTGGCTGCCGGGCCATTCGCTATAGTCCTCGCCGGGGGGTGCGTTCAGCTAATGATGCCGGGCGCTCCCTTGTCGCACCGGCATCCAAAGCTTCACATGCACCTCCCGTCTCCGGGCTGCCGCTACTGTCCCTGCCACTCCCTTTAGCGCGAGTCTGAAGTAAGGCCTAAAGCGAAGGGACTCGTGCTGGCTGATTAAAAAGGCTTTGAGGGTAATTCGTCATTCTTAATTTTTCATTCTTCATTGTGGCACGCACCGGCTCCGCGTCAGACTTTCTGACTGAGGTTAACCTTTCAAGTCTCACCCGACTTGAAAGGTTGGGAAAATTTTGATTTATCCACTTATATTCCTGATTAATAATATTATATGCTACACCCCCACCTTTCAGGTCTTGTTCGACCTGAAAGGAGAAAAAAGAAATTTCCAGTAAAGACAAATCCTGAATGGGGTTGATTAAAAAAACCCTGCCTGAAACATCCGGATAGCCTGTCCGAATGAACGAAAAGAATTAATAACATGCTTCAAAACCGGTAAGCCAAACCAAAACGCAATGTTATTCCCCAATTATCATTGGTGTTGTATTCGGTTATCTCTTTTCCCTGATCATCTTTATACACTGTTTTGTAGTTTACAAATTCAGGGACAAAAAAATTGAATAATACATTCGTAGTGAAACCAAACCTGTGAAAATTTATCCCCGCATTAATCCCCACGTAAGGAGCAATATAAAAATGCTTTTTGATAGTCATTTCATAGTAAATGACGTTATCATAAAAAAACCTGCTTCCTCCACTATTGTAAAAAACATCATTTAAACATAATCCGGCCGTATATCCCGCAAATAGGACAGTTTTACTTCTTTTCCCAAAGACATCCCCGTTAAATTCAACAGGAATACTTATGGAGCCCAAAGCCTTAAATTGATAATTAAAATAGGCTCCTGTTTTCAGACTAAAAGCAGGGTTGTTCAAAAAACGTTCATAATATATTCCAAACATACCACTGGTACTGTTCATTAAAGTATTATACCGGTTTCCCGGTAAATCCTTTTTTGGAGTATTGACAATATAACCACCAAAAAAATCAAGGCCAATTTTATTAAAATAGGTCTGCGCTGATAAAGTTTGCATCAGTAATAAAAACACAATAAAAATTCCTAATTTTTTCATAAATTTATATTTTTAATAAAAGCCGAAAATTAATAATGTTTTTTCATTTCTATATTCTAATTTTTTTCTATTCTAATCCCCAACCATTTGTTATTAAAATAAGCTTCACCATAAACCGATGCCTTTTTTATCATAATCGTTTTTGTTAGCTTTAATATTGGATGTCCTGAGCCATTATCCAATGAGCCTTTCCAACCAACTTCTGCAGTAGTAAAATCAAAGGTTCTACCTATTTTGTTTACATTTTTTTCTATGTATTCAGTTTTACCAAGGATAATCTCATTTGGATTCGACATAATAGCCAAATTATAATTTTTCACTACTGCCGGATCCAATTTATTTTTTAGCCAATCAAAAATAGCTTTATACATTTTGGCTAAATCATTTGATGTTACTGTAAATTTTTTTGTACTAAACCCAGGAATAGTCAGAACTAAGTATTTCTTATTCAACTTCGGAGGAATCCAATAACCATGTGCCCAATTATTATAACCATTAATTCTCGAACTATTTGGATTCCCATTTTGAGGAACAGGCATAGGGTCACTTAAATCATATATTAATCCATCCCAGCCAAGTATAATTTTATCGCAGTTTGTTTTAGACCAAATATTAAAACCATTCTTCTTTTGAAACTTAACCTTAATATTTACATACGTAAATAACTTAAAGTTAGGAGCAGAAAATTTAAATCTAATTCTATGATTTGAATCAAAATATCGTTTATATGAAGAGCTAAATCCAAGATAACTACCAAGTGCTGTTTGCTCTACGGATATAACATGTGTTTCAATATCTTTTATATTACCAGATGATCCTGAATTGCCAGAACTTCCTGTATCTGAATCACCACCATATCCCCCGGAATATTCAATCGAATTATTTCTAGCTTCCTCATAAGTCGCATACCTTTCAATTCCATTCTCCACCTTGTACAAGTATGGTTCTTGTTGGGTTTCATTTATTTTTTTACCATTAAGCATTTCGGTTGCCAACTGGTCTACCTTGTTTTCTTTTTCCGGTACATATATAAAAGTTCCATTAGGTGTAATCCTGAAAACAGTACTATCTACTTGTACCTCGCGTTTATCGTTTAAAACGCTTGCAAAAGTGGGATCATCTACCAGAGTATCCATTACATTCGCTGCTGCTTCTTTCATTGTGCTTTTAAAACTTTCGTAGTTTCTTTCACCCAAAATACTTTTAAGCATTTCTTGTGGATTTACATTTGGATTTGCTTTCATTTCTTTTATGGTATTACCAAAAACATTCAGTGATGTAAATTTTAATCGTCCATTAACAACACTAATATCTTTATTGGGTTTAATTGACCTTATCATTTTGTTTTTATTGCAGCTTGTAAATATTACCGAGGCCATAAAAATCAAAATTAAAGAAATAAATATTTTACTGAGTAAATTTTTCATTGTTTTTCAATTTAATTGTTAATTACTATTTTAGTGATAAATGGGTTTTGCAACGACATTTTTTCGTTACAGCTTAGGGTTGAAGCAAATATAATATTACGCTGTCAACATTTATTTATTTGTATCTTTGCCAGCTTACCTCCTTTCTTTGTTTTGTGTTTGTCTATTCGCATAATCAGCTACATTTCAATCAAAGGAGGTGTTTTTCTCCCTTTATCAAATTTTTATTCAATTCACTAAAATTTTGTTTTGGTGTTCATCATCAGGGTGGTTTGGGCTCTGCTGATTTATTTTGCAATTCTAAAAAAAAAAAAAAAAAAAACAAGTTTTTTTACAATTTTAATATAGTGGGCTTTTTCCATTAGTGAGAGTCTGGAGCAAAGCCTAAAGCGAGGGGACTCGCGCCGGATGAGAGGTTTCCAAATCTAACTTTAGGCACTCCAAACTCCAGGCACTTCAAACTTTAGACACTCCCTTATCACAAGTCGCCACGCACCGGCACCGCGTCAGACTCGCTCTGGCTGAGCACTATACAACTTTATATCTTCTGTATAAACGCCTAATCCTCAGGATAGGCAATACGTACGTGATGAATGTGTACCAATTTCTTTTTCAGTACTTTCTTGGCGACAGAAATTTCCCGCAAAGTAATAGGTGCTTTGTTAAACTGAAGGGTATCGATCATGGAATTTATAATCATTTCAACCAAATCATTTATTTTTTGTTCATTGGGATTAACTAAGCTTCGCGAGGCCGCTTCCACAGAATCAGCCATCATTACCACTGCCGTTTCACGCGAAAAGGGAACCGGCCCGTGATAACGGAATTCCGTTTCGTTCACCTCCATCCCGGGATTCTGTTTGCGTTCAAGACGATAGAAATATTCCACCCTGCGCGTTCCGTGATGCGTCCGGATAAAATCGGTAATCTGCTCCGGTAGATGCGCCTTGCGAGCCATTTCAACACCATCCAGCACATGGCCGGTAATTATCCTGGCACTTTCTTCATAACCCAGTTCATCGTGGGGGTTAATACCTGACGACTGGTTCTCAACAAAATAGAGGGGGTGATTCATCTTTCCCACATCGTGATAAAGTGCTCCCGTACGGGCCAGCAAAGCATCGCCACCAATAACGTACAACACTTCGGAAGCCAGGTTGGCCACCTGCATCGAATGCTGAAACGTTCCCGGCGCTTTCTCCGCCAGTTGACGCAAAAGTTCATTATTGGTATTTGAAAGCTCCAGCAGGGTAAGCTGGGTAATCATACCAAATATCTTTTCATAAACAAAAATCATCGGGAAAGCCAACAAAATCAACAACGAACTACCCGACAACATCAAGATAAACCGGACCGAAATACTCGAAAAGGAGGCTTCCTGTATCATCAACATGCTCAGGTACACCGACAGATAAGTCAAAAATACAAAAAGGGAGGTTTTAACAAGGTGCCAGCGTTTCGACAACTGCCCCATAGAAAATACGGCAATAAAACCGGCAATAAACTGGGTGTAGAAAAACTCGAAACTATTGGGAGCATAAAATCCCAGCAACATCAGGGTTATTAAATGAACCACCAGCGCACCGCGACGCTCCAGAAAAGCCGCAATCACAATGGGCAACAACGTGTAGGGGATCACATAACTCCACGAGGGATAGTAGGAGAACACCAAAAAAGAGATTACCAGTAAAGCTACCTGACTTCCCAAAACCAAATGCAATTGCCGTATTTCGCTGAATATGGATGGGACAAATACCCTGAGAAACAAATATTCAATAAAAAACAAAAAAGAAATCAGTAGTAAACTACCTCCAAACACGTATTTCCATGCACCGGAATTCCCAAGGTCCTGTTCATACTCTTTCTTTAATGAAGCCAGAACCTGGTACTTTGCGGCCGTTACTAATTCGCCCTGCGAAATAATCAACTCGCCCTTTTGAACCAGGCCTATCGTTGGCGAAATCTTCGAAATCTTTTCCTGGGTCAGTAAATCAGTTTTGTATTTATCATAAATTACATTCTGGACCAACGCATTGTCAATAATATCAAATAACAACACACTATCCGCACTGTTTAGTTGCCGGATATACGAAATAGCATAATCGTCAGCTTCTTTTACCGTGTAAAGTTGCGCCAGGTTCACATCCCTTACTATATTATCCTTAATAAGTTTAATTTGAAAGGTCTTGGGTTTTCCTTCAATCACCGGGTCAAGCCGGACAATCCCTTTTTCCACCTGATCGTAAACTGCCAGTAAAGCATCAAGATAAGTAATAGAATCCTGCTGACTAATTGTCTTCTCCTTATTTTTACCAGCAAACGACCATCTCTCGCCAAAATTGCGAATCAGTTGTTTACGGCCCGTTATTGTTGATGCCCTGTCATACTGAAAATAAGGTTTCAAATTTTTAAGCACCTCCGACTTTTCATCCGATAGTTGCTTTTCTGTTTTCAAAATCGAGAAGTCAAACGGGGCATACAGGTCCTTATGGTTCCACGGTTTACCAATGCGAAATTCGTATTTGAACATACGCTCGCGCGGACTGATCCAAACTACTATAACTACAGCTACTACAAAACTTAATATTTTTAATATTTCGTAGGAATGCTGTTGTAATTTTGAAAAAAGAGATTTCATGCTTTTGTATTCTGTTTACAAAAGTAATAAATCTCAATAACCATTATTTATTGAAAGAAAAGGATTGAATTTTATTGTGAATAGCTTTAATCGAGAATCACAATTTCGTGGGTTAGCTTTGACGACTTGCGGAGCATTTCACTCACACCACAATACCGGTCTTGTGACAAGCTAACCGCCTTTTCGAGTTTATCCATGGGAAGGTTTTTCCCTTTAAAAATATATTTTATGGTTATGGTGTGAAAATATTTGGGATGTTCTTCGGTAAGTTCTCCTTCTACTTCCACATCAAAAAAATCGGGTTTAACCCGCATCTTTCCAAGTATTGAAATTACGTCCATGCCCGTACATCCGGCCAACGAAACTAAAGTCAATGGTTTGGGACGAGGTCCTCGGTCTTTACCGCCAACTTTATCTTCCGCATCAATAATAATACTATGTCCGTTTACTTTGGCTTCAAAAGCCATATCTTCCATCCAGGTTACATTTACTTTAGTTGCCATATTTTTCTGTTTTAATTTAAATTTTCGCAAAAATAGGGAAAAATAAAAAGCCATCCCTACAATGCAAAGATGGCTTTTAACTCAAATGAATCTTATTTATTTTTCATCCATAAAGGGATAGCGATAATCCGCAGGCGGAACAAAAGTTTCCTTAATTGTCCGCGGGCTTACCCAACGAATCAGGTTAAGGCTCGAACCGGCTTTGTCGTTAGTGCCTGAAGCACGGGAACCACCAAAAGGCTGCTGCCCCACTACAGCACCGGTAGGCTTGTCGTTGATGTAAAAGTTGCCGGCTGCATTTACCAGTTTTTTGGTGGCAAGATCAACTGCATAACGATCCTGTGCAAAAACAGCCCCGGTTAAGCCATAAGGCGAAGTAGAATCAAGCAATTCCAGGGCTTCTTCAAATTTATCCGCTTCATAAACATAAATCGTAAGTACAGGCCCGAAAAGTTCTTCTTCCATGGTAACATAATGCGGGTCTTTAGCCTGAATAACGGTGGGTTCAATAAAATAGCCTTCCGACTTATCATAACCGCCACCCACAATCACCTCTGCATCAACATCTTCTTTGGCTTTGTCAATAAACATGGATAATTTATCAAAACTGGCTTCCTCAATTACAGCAGTCATAAAATTACTGAAATCTTCCGGACTTCCCATTTTAATGGTCTTAATCTGAGCAATTAGCTTTTCTTTTATTTCAGGCCACAAATTGTCGGGAACATAAGCACGTGAAGCAGCAGAACATTTTTGTCCTTGAAATTCAAAAGCGCCACGAACCAGGGCGGTTACCACAGGATCAACCTGTGCCGATTTGTGAACCATTACAAAGTCTTTACCTCCGGTTTCACCAACAATGCGGGGGTACGTTTTGTATTTGGAAATATTAGAACCAATGGTTTTCCAGATATGTTGAAAAACAGCTGTGGAACCCGTAAAATGGAATCCGGCAAAATCTGGATGTTCCATAACAACTTTACCGGCCACAGGGCCTGAAACAAATATCAGGTTAATAACCCCTGCGGGTAAACCGGCTTCTTCAAAAATATCCATAATTACTTTGGCAGAATAAACCTGGGTGTTCGAACATTTCCAAACCACTACATTTCCCATTAAAGCCGGTGCTCCCGGCAGGTTACCTGCGATAGATGTAAAATTAAAAGGCGTCAGTGCATACACAAAACCTTCCAACGGACGATATTCCAAACGGTTCCAGGTGCCTTTTGCCGAATCGGGCTGTTGACTGTAAATTTCAGTCATATACTGCACATTAAACCTGAAAAAGTCAGCCAACTCACAAGCCGCATCAATTTCTGCCTGAAAAGCAGTTTTGGATTGCGCCAGCATGGTAGCAGCATTAATTTTTGCACGGTACGGACCTGTTAAGAGGTCAGCAGCACGCAAAAATATGGCAGCACGTTGCTCCCAAGGCATGTTGTGCCAGGTTTCACGGGCTTTCAACGCGGCATCAATAGCCATTTTTACATGTTCTGCACCACCTTTGTAATAATGCCCCAGCGTATGTTTTAATTCGTGCGGTGGATGAATGGCTGTTTTTTCGTCCGTTGTAATTTTTTCCCCACCGATAACCATGGGAATATCTATTTGCTCCGACTTCATCTTCGCAAGCATGGATTTGAGCTCAACACGTTCCGAAGAACCAGGTTTATAGCTCAAAATAGGCTCGTTATAAGCTTTCGGTACACTCTCGAGATTGCTGTACATAACCAATTAATTTATTAGTTTTTGTTTATTTAAAATATCAGTGCAAAGGTATAAAAACTTTCAGCCTTGTTTATTTATTAACAAAATTTTTAGGTGTAAAATTATTCTAAAACCCTATTAATTTTAACAAACATAAAACCTGCTGCAACAAGCTGAACCTTGGCTAATTCCTATTTTGATGTTCTGAGGAAACCATTAAAGCTGTGACACACTCAGAAGGGGTTAAACAAAATGGTTATAAATCTTGCATACATGAATCAATAGAAAGCCGTAACTTCTGATGGCCTCAATAAAGAATTAATGGTTCGTGTCAAAAGGGGATGGCTTCTTCGCTCTCCCCACAACCCTTTGAAGTTCATCGCCATGACGAACATTTTTATAGGACTTTACAGTCATTGTTAAACACTATTTTTTACTACCCGTTCGTCATTGCGAAGGAGGTACGACTGAAGCAATCTCCTGAAACCAACGGCGTTGTTAAGGAGATAGCTTCACGCCAACACACAAGCTAACCCACGATGTTCACTATGACAAGCGTTTTTGTATGGTTTGGAATTTGGAATTTGGAGTTTGGAGTCAAAAATTGGATATTGTAACTAACTTTAGGCACTCTAAACTTTAGGCACTCTAAACTTTTTCCCGGAAGCTTTTGGGGCTAAGGATTTCTAATTCGGCCTGCTTGTTTCTTCTGTTTTTATTTTTAAAACAATTGATATTTTGATTTTTACAGTTTTTGGTTTGACATAATGTTTTTCTGTAGTACAGCGAAACTTCATAATCATGCGCGTGTGAAGTGGTTTAAAAAAATCATCTTGGATGTTTCATTTTTTCATTTTTGTCCAACCGGATTAGAAATCCTGTCTGCCCTTTCCATTCGGATTG
>CAJXKB010000015.1 GCA_913055825.1 uncultured Bacteroidota bacterium | reverse complement strand
TTTAAAAGAAGAAAAGAGTTTTATGAAGATGGTGGAGTTCCAATAGGTGATGGAAGCAACTGTTTACGCTGATATTTGAAATGTGTAAATTGTTTTTTAGGATTTTTTTAAACCAATCTTATTACCTTTGTTCGCAAAATGAATATTATGGCTACTGAAATTATCCACTTTGAAAAAATATCCAAACTATATCAGGTAGGAACTGAAATAGTCCACGCACTTCAGGAAGTGAGTGTAAACATTAATAAAAACGAATTTGTGGCCATGATGGGGCCTTCGGGTTCCGGCAAATCAACCCTGATGAATATATTGGGTTGTTTGGATACCCCCACAAGCGGGCATTATTTTTTAAATGGCCACGATGTGAGTAAACGTACTGACAATGAGTTGGCAGATATCAGGAACAGGGAAATCGGTTTTATCTTCCAAACTTTTAATCTTTTACCACGTTCCACAGCCCTTGAAAACGTGATGCTTCCGCTGATTTATGCCGGAGTTTCAAAACAAGACAGGATACTTCAGGCTACCGAAGCCCTCGAAAGTGTTCAGTTGGCCGATCGTTTGCATCACCGTCCCAACGAGCTTTCGGGCGGACAACGTCAACGTGTCGCTGTGGCACGTGCTTTGGTGAATAAGCCCTCCATTATTCTGGCTGACGAACCCACCGGAAATCTCGACTCAAAAACGTCGGTTGAAATAATTGGTTTACTGGAAGAAATTCACCGCTTGGGAAATACAATTGTTTTGGTTACTCACGAAGAAGATATTGCCGAACATGCTCACAGGATTATTCGCTTGCGGGATGGAAGGATCGAATCAGATGACCAAAATAAAAACATCATACGATTTCAGGATTTACAAGAGGTTCAAGCTTAATTGATGGCAAAAAATTGGAAAATATACACCAAAACAGGTGACAAAGGTAATACATCCTTAATAGGTGGCAGGCGTGTTCCCAAGTATCATATTCGTATAGAAGCTTATGGAACGGTAGATGAACTGAATGCTTTTGTGGGATTAATTCGCGATCAGAAAATTGATGAACATAGTAGCGAAGTCCTGCTGGAAATTCAAAACTGTTTATTTATCATGGAAAGTGTCCTGGCAAAAGATGAAAAAGCTTCGTCCCGGGCGTTACCCGAATTGCGGGAAGAAGATGTTATTTTGCTGGAAAAAGAAATAGACCGGATGAATGAACAACTTCCCAAACTTACTTCCTTCGTGCTTCCCGGGGGACACCCCACGGTATCGATGTGCCACGTTGCCCGAACGGTTTGTCGCCGGGCCGAGCGCCTTGTCATTAAATTAAATGAAGAATATGCTGTTCAGCCTGTTACAATGCAATACCTGAATCGGTTATCCGATTATTTCTTTGTATTGGCCCGAAAATTTACTTCTGATTTTGGGCTTGATGAATTGCTTTGGAAACCGCATTTCTGATTGATTTTTCTTTTTTTTTCTTTGTACTTGCATTGTATTAAAAAAAATTTACTTTTGCAAAAATTTTAACCTTAAATTTTAGGCAATGTATTGGACGTTGGAATTAGCTTCAAAACTAGAGGATGCCCCTTGGCCAGCCACTAAGGACGAGTTAATAGAGTGGTGTATCCGCACGGGTGCACCTTCTGAAGTAATTGAAAATTTGATGGATATTGAAGACGAGGGTGAGACCTACGAGAAAATTGAGGATATCTGGCCTGAATATCCCACAAAAGAAGACTTCTTCTTTAATGAAGATGAATATTAAAATACTTTTATTGGAAAAGAGCTGTCTCTCATATTGGGGCAGCTTTTTGTTTTTATAGCTACGAGATTTTAAAACAATGTTTATTTTGCCTTATATTTGCCATCATACTTTGTTTATCTTGGGATGAAAATTCCTGAATTATGCCACGAAGAAGAAAAAGAGATTTAATTATTAAAGGCTTTTCGAAGCTGTTGAAGGAAGATAAGCTGAAAATTGTTGCCGAATTGATGGATAATCAATTGGAAACTATTGAATTGCTAAAGAGTTTTTGGTATGCCGATACGGAGAAACAAAAAATTTTCGATGAATTCAGCGAAAATACCATCACAAACTTTTACATCCCTTACGGTGTGGCGCCTAACGTAATGGTAAACGGGAAAACATATCTCGTTCCCATGGTTATTGAAGAAAGCTCGGTAGTAGCAGCAGCTTCTTCCGCAGCTCGTTTTTGGTCGGAACACGGCGGATTTCATGCCGAAGTTACTGATACGGTTAAAGAAGGACAGGTACACTTCCAGTGGGAAGGGCCGACGGCTAAACTGCAAAGTGTATTTAATGAATTGAAAGCGCTTTTTCGCGAAAATACCCGCCATATTACAGCCAATATGGAAAAACGCGGTGGGGGAATTCTTGATTTTGAATTAATAGACAAAACCGGCCAACTGAAAAATTATTACCAAATAAAGGTTACTTTTGAAACAAAAGATTCCATGGGTGCAAACTTTATTAATTCGTGCCTGGAGGAATTTGCCAAAACACTTCGTGAATTTTTTGCTAATTATGAGGCTTTTGAAGGTAAAGAAAAAGAGGTATTGGTCATTATGTCCATACTTTCTAATTACACACCGCAATGTTTGGTAAAAACCTGGGTGGAAGGAGATTTCAAAGATCTTGAAAATATTGATAATTCCCTTACGGGAGAACAATTTGCACGAAAATTTGAAACCGCCGTCCGGATTGCCGAAATTGATGTTTATCGGGCTACGACCCATAATAAAGGAATTTTTAATGGAATTGATTCGGTAGCCATTGCAACCGGTAACGATTTCAGGGCTATTGAGGCTGCAG
The DNA here is from genome assembly GCA_913055825.1 of uncultured Bacteroidota bacterium. Lineage (GTDB taxonomy): Bacteria > Bacteroidota > Bacteroidia > Bacteroidales > F082 > Sulfidibacterium. Next base: position 45,107 of record CAJXKB010000015.1, on the reverse strand, counting down.
GGCATGCTTATGCTTCCCGTTCGGGCCGTTACCAAAGTTTGTCGCATGTGAAGATTACAGGAACCCATTTTAAATATTGGATCGAAACGCCCCTGGCCATGGGTACAGTGGGAGGGTTGACCTCTTTGCATCCATTGGCAAAATCTTCGTTGGAGATGTTGGGAAAACCTTCGGCCAAAGAACTTATGATGATTACGGCTGCCGTGGGGCTGGCAAATAATTTTGCTGCACTTCGCTCGCTGGTGACCAAAGGTATACAGGTGGGCCATATGAAAATGCATCTTATGAATATCCTTAACTATTATAAAGCCACCTTAGAAGAAAAAGAAAAAGCCCAGGCTTATTTTGCCAATCATAAGGTTTCTTTTGCCGAGGTGGGCGAGTTTATTAATAATCTCCGCCTGGCTTTATGATTTCCAAACAAGCCTGGTACAGCCACGGAAAACTTTTAATCACCGGTGAGTACCTGGTGATGGAAGGTGCAAGAGCACTGGCATTACCCATAAAACCCGGACAATTTTTATCGCTGAAGATTTCTCCTGTTTCTGGAAATTCGTCTTTAAAATGGATAGCTCGCAAGCCGGAAGGATTGTGGTTTCAGGCTGGTTTTTCGTTGCCTGATCTGGATATCACGGAAACCGATAACAGGGTGTTAGCTTTACATTTGAAAGAATTATTACAGGCAACGATTCGTTTAAATCCAGGTTTTTTAAAAGCGAAAAATCAATATCAAGTGGAAACACTGCTGGAATTTAATACAGAGTTTGGCTTTGGGTCGAGTTCTACTTTAATTTCAAATCTGGCTTTTTGGGCACAGGTTGACCCTTTTGAATTACAGTTTTCGGCGCTGGGCGGTTCGGCTTATGATGTGGCTTGTGCCCGTGCAAAAGGGCCTGTTTTTTATCAATTGGAAAATGGAAAACCCCAGATGGAAGAGGTTGTTTTTCAGCCGCCTTTTCGGGAGTGTCTGTTTTTTGTTTACCTCGGTCAAAAACAAAGAACTTCCGACAGTATTAAACAATTTAAGCAGAAGGCCATTTTCGGTAAGCAGGAAATTCAACAAATTTCCGCAATCACGAGAGAAATAATACAAGTGAATGAATTGGCTTATTTTGAACGACTCATACGGGAACATGAAAAAATTCTTTCCCGGATTCTTAATCGGCCCACCGTAAAAGAGCGTCTTTTTGCCCGTGATCCTTTTCAGGTGAAATCACTGGGCGCATGGGGTGGCGATTTTGTTATGATGACCGCTGACATGCCGGGTGAGGCGTTTAAAAGACTTATGAGAAAAAGAGGTTTTCCCACGGTTTTTGCGTGGGACGATTTGGTTTTGTAAGTAAGCTTATTTTTCCAGTTGATTGATGGCAAAGGAATAGGCACCGTGGGCAACGGCTCCGGAAGTCCCTAATCGGTTAATGCCTACTGCAATTTTCTTCACCGGATAAAAACGCAGTTTTTCATCCGAAAAAGGAACATCAACCAAAACACTGTCATCTTTTAGAAAAGCTTTCTTCTCATTAGGATTTTCCCAATTATACGCTTTTATTTCCATGCGTGACATGTGGCTGTTGTCTGCTTTCTGAAAGGTGTTGTTCATTTGATCTACAGCGTATTGTAAGAATAGGGGATGTGCACCAGAAAGGCCCCCGCCAATTGCTACACAGCTATCGGTAAGGCTTACCGCATTGGCCAGGGCATCTCCCAGCACTTGTCCGAAAATTTTCCAGGCTTCTATGGCCGCTTGTTGGTTTCCTGTTTTTTTAGCCATGCCGATTTGAAAGATGTCATAAGGAACTGGTGTGTCATCAAAACTCACTCCGGTTTGCTGTGCAAAAAGATGACGGATACCCCGAATGCTGAGCACTTCTTCCGCACTCTGGTTACGGTTGATGAAATTACTCATACGGTTGATTTCGCCTCCGGCAGAATTATCACCACGATATAGTTTACCATTATTTACAATACCTCCGCCAAAACCGGTTCCTAACGTTACACCCAATAAATTTTTGAATTTCTTTTTTGTCTGTCGATTAATTTCAGGAAGCAGCCCTGCCAATGCTTCTCCCAAAGTAAATAAATCGCCGTCGTTGTTGATAAAAACAGGAATATGAAATTCATTTTCTAACATGCGTGCCAACGGCACCCCTCCCCTGAAAAAGGGCAGGTTCTCCAAATCGCCAATGATACCACTTTCGTAATCGGCCGGGCCGGGGAAGCAAAAGCTAATGGCGGTAGCCCGCCGGTTAAGTTGTTTTTGCAGGGTTGAAAAACCAAGACTGACTTTTTTTAAAAACTCTTCAAGATTTTGAGATGCAGAAGGCATGTGGACTTTTTTACCCAGTAGGTTACCATTCTCCGTAGCTGAGAATACCAGATTTGTACCGCCTGCATCAAGGGTGAGTATGAGATGATCCGTTTTTGTCATGCTTAAAATTTAATTGTCAAACGTACAATAAGTTTTTTAATTATTGCTTTTCATTTTTAAAAATTCAACTACCTTTGAAATCCATTTTATTATTAAATTAAAATTCAACAAATTATGTTTAAGAAGACGATTTTCTTAGTGGGTTTTCTTTTTTACACCCTTTTTGGTGTAAGTGCTCAAAATTTAAGCAACAATTTAAAACCCGATCCCCATGTAAAAATAGGAAAGCTTGCCAATGGGCTTACTTATTACATCCGTCAAAACAAAGAACCCAAAGATCGTGTAGCTTTACGTCTTGTGGTTAATGCCGGGTCTATATGTGAAAAGAATTACCAACAGGGCCTTGCGCATTTATTGGAACACATGTGTTTTAATGGTACCAAACATTTTAAAAAATCCGCTTTGGTTGATTTTATTGAAGCCAGTGGCGTAAAATTTGGTGCTCACCTCAATGCCAATACCTCATTCGATCAAACTATTTTTATGCTCCAAATGCCTGCCAATCGAGCAAGCCTGGTGGATAGTGCTATGCTTGTTTTAGAAGACTGGGCGCACAACGTCAGGCTTGAAGGCACCGAAATTGATAAGGAAAGAGGTGTGGTGAAAGAAGAATGGCGGCTGGGGCTTGGCGCACAGGACCGTATGATGAAACAGTACATCCCCGTTATTTTAAAAGGTTCGCGTTATGCTCAACGACTGCCCATAGGGAAAATGGCCGTTATCGATACTTCACATTATTCTGCTATCCGGCAATTTTATCATACCTGGTATCGTCCTGATTTGATGGCTGTTATGGTTGTTGGCGATGTGAACCCTGACAGTATCCGGCAACTTATTGTGAAACATTTTGGTACATTAAAAAATCCGGTAAATGAAAAGAAACGGATAATTTATGGTATTCCCGGCAATAAGGAACCATTGGTTGCAATTGCCAAAGACAAAGAAGCCACCGGTAATCAGGTGGTAATATTTTATAAACATCCTAAAAAGGTAGTTAAAACGGTGAATGATTATCGCAATAGCCTTAAAGACCAACTTTATAATTTGATGATTGCTGCCCGTTTAAACGAAATAGCCCAAAAACCGACTGCGCCTTTTATGTATGCCGGAGCAGCTTATAGCTCGTTTTTAGGACGTACAACCGACGCTTATACAGGTTTTGCCCTGGCAAAGGACAATAAAATAGGACAGTCGCTGAAAGTGTTGCTCGATGAAGATAAACGGGTAGTTGATTATGGCTTTACCGATACTGAATTTCAGCGTCAAAAGAAAAATCTGATGCGAACCTATGAGCGTAGATATGCCGAGAGAAACAAAACAAACTCATCGCGGTTGATACAGGAATATGTCAATAATTTTATTCAAAAATCGCCTATCCCCGGAATTAAAGAGGAATACATTTTGGCAAAGCAATTGCTACCGGGCATCAAAATAGAAGATGTGAACCAGCTGGCTAAACAATGGATTACCGATAGTAATATGGTTGTGCTTATTACTGCTCCTGACAAACCCGGGGTTAAAGTGCCGGACAAACAAGCCATCTTGAATATATTAAAAAATGAAAAAACCGTTCAGATGAAACCCTATGTGGATAAGGTGTTGCGAGCCCCATTGCTTTCAAAAACGCCTAAAGCCGGTAAAATAATGCAGGTTCAAAAGGTTGATTCGTTGTATGAAAAATGGACACTCAGCAACGGAATGGAAGTTTACGTGAAGCCCACGTCTTTTAAAAATGATGAAGTTTTGTACCGTGCATACAGTGCCGGAGGTTCTTCTTTGCTTCCTGATGACAAGGTGGTAATGACCCGTGTGTTCAGCACCATAATCGACGAAAGTGGTTTGGGGCAGTTCAGCGGGATAGATCTGGATAAGAAATTATCGGGTAAAGCGGTTAGCCTGTCTCCTTTTATGTCGTCGTTGCAACATGGGTTTAAGGGAAGTGCAAGCCCCAAAGACCTCGAAACATTGTTTAAATTGCAATATCTCTATTTTACCCAACCCAGACAGGATGTCAATATCTTTAAAAAAGCAATCGAAAATCAGAAAAATCAAATAAAACATTTGGGAGCAAGTCCGCAGATGGTTTTTTATGATTCTTTATACAATGTGATAACGATGCACTCGCCCCGGATTATAGTGATTCCGACCGAGGCCCAAATCAACAGTATCCGGCGTAGTGAGGTTTATGCCACCTATAAAAAGTTGTTCGAACATGCTGCCGGATTTAAAGTTTTTATTGTGGGTAATATTGATAAGGCTACATTAAAAGCTTTTGTTGAGAAATACCTTGCCAGCGTGCCTGCCGGAACCGGACCGTTGACATGGGAAGACAGAAGCCCTGATTTTCCCAAAGGTATTCTGCATGTTGATGTGTTAAAGGGTAGCGCCCCTCAAAGCCAGGTTGCCATGGTGATGAAAGGAAAGTATCGTTATGATTTTCAAAATAATCTGGTGATGAATGCGCTGGTTCAGGCACTGAATATCGAATTGCGTGAGAAGGTAAGGGAAGATGAAAGCGGTACTTATGGTATTTATGTTTCGCCATCGTTTAATAAATTTCCTAAACCTGATTATATGTTGATGCTGGGATTTGGTTGTGCACCCGAAAATGTTGATCGATTGGTGAAGTCTGTTTTTGGTGTAATGGATAAAATTAAAAAGGAAGGTCCCGATTCGCTGACGTTACAGAAAGTAAAAGAAACTTTTATCAGAAGTCGTGAAAGTGATATTCGTAAAAATAAGTTCTGGTTAAATCAACTTATGAACCTTGATTTTCTCGGTAATCCAATTCTTTCAAATCAGGCCTATGATAAAGCGGTAGAGGCATTATCTATTTCTGATTTGCGAAAAGCGGCAAAGAAATATCTAACAGAAAAACATTATGTGCTGGGCGTATTAAAGCCTGAGCAAAAAAAGTAGTGTGCTTGTTTTTATGCAGGTAATTTAGTTTCTCAAACGATTGATAAAAGGAGTATCGCCCTCCCTTCCATGTCTGTTGTGCCTTGTTGGCTTGATGATAGGTCACTTATGTAGCCTAAAGGGTAATTTGTGTAATTTTGCAAGTCTGAAAAAAAGGGGTCGAATAGATTTTAAAAATGAAAGAGATGAAACGTTTATTAATAGCAACCGGAGGGGGCGACTGTCCCGGGTTGAATGCCGTAATTAGGGCTGTGGTCCATCGTGCTTCACAGGAAAAAGATTGGGAAGTGTTGGGAAGTATTCAGGCATTTAATGGTATTTTGTGGGAACCGACTGAAGTAGTAATGCTGGATAACGAAAAGGTAGCCGGCATTCACTTCCAGGGCGGAACAATTATTGAAACTACAAATAAAGGAGGTCCTTTTGCCTGGCCTGTTAAAGACAAAAATGGAAAATGGACTTCGGTTGATCGCTCTGATGAAATGATCAGAAAATTGCAGATTATGCATGTAGATGCGGTTATTAATATTGGCGGAGACGGTTCGCAGCGTATTTCCGAACAACTGTACCGTAAAGGTTTGAATATTATTGGTGTGCCAAAAACCATTGATAACGATCTTTCTTCAACCGACTCAACTTTTGGTTTTCAAACGGCGGTAGAAATTGCTACCGAAGCCGTAGATAAACTGGTTACCACTGCTGCCAGCCATAACCGTGTGTTTGTGATGGAAGTGATGGGCCGCGAAGCTGGTTGGATTGCCATGAATGCAGCTGTGGCCGGAGGTGCTGATGTTTGTTTGATCCCTGAAATGCCTTATGATATTGAGGTTGTGAAAGAGGCACTCGAAAAACGGTTTAAACGCGATCGCGGTTTTGCTGTGGTTGTGGTGGCCGAAGGAGCTCATGCCAAAAATAGTAAAATGGAAGTGCAGGAAAATGATGAAGTAGGATATGCCAATCCAAAACTGGGAGGCATTGCACGCCGTTTGATTGACCAACTGAAAGCTGCCGGCTTCGAACATGATATGCGCGAAACCGTTTTGGGCCACTTACAAAGAGGTGGTGTTCCCATCGCTTATGACCGTGTTTTATCCGCCCAATTTGGCGTGAAGGCTTTCGAAATGGCCCTTGCCGGTGATTTTGGAAAGATGGTGGCTTATCGGCATCCCGAATTCGTGGCTGTCCCATTGAAAGATGCAATTGCCAAACCTAACCTGGTAACTCCTGACAACGCTTTGGTAAAAACCTGTAAAGGATTGGGAATCTCCATGGGGGTATAACTTAGCTTGTTAGTAAAAAAATTAAAACCCCGGTTGAATTTGTTTCGCCGGGGTTCGTTTTACCCGAAAATAGAGGCATCGGAAGTAAATTTTACCCCGTCCTTTAGGACGGGGGCTATAAAAATCAACATCTTGAAGGCTTTAGCCATTAATCAGTAAAAAAGTTAACGGCTAAAGCCGCCTTTCCTTTTGAACATCAATTCCGTCCTAAAGGACGGAGCAAAAGTGTATATTCAAAAAAAATTTATTAATTAATCATATTAGTTGCACGGTAAACTAATTTTACTTTATTTTGCACCCTTAATAGTTGCAAGGTAAACTAAATTGAAATGAAAACAATAGCAGGAAGGTTAATTTCAGCCATTCACCGGAAAATATATCAACGCATGCAGGCTAAACTGAAAGCTTATGATATTGATGCCGGTCAGTTTTTCTTTTTGCGCTATCTGTTACAACATCAAGGTATTGCGCAGGAAGAAGTGGCTCATAACCTGCGTCTCGACAAAGCCACGGTAAGTAAAGGGATAAAACGACTTGAGCTGCTTGGATATATCCGAAAAGAGGTAAACCCTGCAGATAAACGGGAAAATCATCTGTTTCCCACGCAAAAGGCTATCCTGAAAAGGAAAGAAATGGACGAAATTTATATGGAAATCAACCGGTTTTTATTTCATGATATTTCAAAAGATGAAATAAAAATACTGGAAGATATTCTCAACAAGATTCTTTACAAATTTGATTAATTAATGAAAAATAGCAATCAATGAAAAACGACCAAACACCCAACGTCCGTAAAAGGAAAAAAACAGGTAGTATTATCACGGGAATAATATTGATTATTATTATTTTTGGAATAGGGGCATGGTGGTATTTAAACCATGTGGGTTTTGTATATACCGATGATGCTTACATCGACGCCAACAAGCTGAATATCAGTACGCAAATTCCCGGCAGGATTATCCATCTTTATGCCGATGAGGGTGATCAGGTAAAAAAAGGGGATTTGCTGGTACAGCTGGATTCCAGTGATTATATAGCGCGCCTTCACCAGACACAATCGAACATGAAGTCGGCTTTACTGGCTATTGATCTGGCAAAGGTGAGACTTGAACAGGCACAGATAAATTTTGACAGGGCTAAAGTTCAGTATCGGCAAAGAATCATTCCAAAAGCCAAATTCGATAATCTAAAAAAAACGTATGAGGCAGCCAAAGTACAGCTTAAATTAAACCGGGCTAAAATTCCCGTTATCAAGGCGTCCATGCACACCATTAAAACCACCTTGGGACATACGAAAGTATTTGTGCCCATGAGTGGTATTATTGCCAAACGATGGGTGTTGGCAGGCGATGTGGTTGCACCCGGACAAGCTGTGTTTACTCTTTTTGAACAGGGCAATTCGTGGGTAACGGCCATGCTTGAAGAAACGGATATCGACAGGATTAGCATTGGTGATACAGTAGATATTAATGTTGATGCTTATCCCGATACAAAATTTAAAGGACGGATATTTGAAATTGGCAGTACCACCGCTTCTCAATTTTCATTGATTCCACCCGACAATGCTTCAGGGAATTTCACCAAAATTACCCAACGTATTCCGGTAAAAATCAGTATTGAACAAATTGATCGCGGAATGGCGAAAAAAAAGGAATTGTTACCGGGAATGTCGGTCGAAATTAAATTAAAAGCCGATAAAAATGAGCATGGAAAACAATCCTGATTTACATTGGCAACACGAGGAAGGTCAGCCTAACAAGTGGTTAGTTCTGTTGAGTGTGATGATTGGTACTTTTATGGCTGTCCTGGATTCAACCATTGTAAGTGTTGCTTTCCCGAAAATGATGGCCACTTTTGGTGTGAGTGTGGATCAGATTGAGTGGGTAATGACCGCATATTTATTGGCATTTGCAGTTATCTTACCCTCTTCGGGATGGATTGCCGACCGGTTTGGGTACAAATTAACCTATATGATGGGATTGACCTTGTTTACTGTAGGTTCATTGCTATGCAGTGTCTCCTGGAACGAAAATATACTCATCACTTTCCGAGTGATTCAAGGGGCCGGGGCAGGGCTTCTGATGCCGGTTGGGATGGCCATCGTTACCCGCACCTTTCCCCCTAAACAACGAGGGGTAGCCTTAGGATTTTGGGGAATTGCCGCTGCGGCATCGGTTTCGTTAGGCCCGCTTTTTGGTGGTTACCTTGTAGATAATTTTTCGTGGCATTCCATTTTTGACGTGAACATCCCGGTGGGTATTATAGGAATTATTGTGGTGGGTATTATTCAGCAAGAGTATAAAAGTAAAATCGTAAAAGGTTTCGATTTGCCCGGTTTTATCAGTATGACTATTGCACTGACAGCCCTGCTGCTGGCATTTTCAACCGGAAACTCCACATGGAACACAGGGGGATGGACATCCAATTTTATCCTCTCATGCTTTTTTGTTTCAGCACTTTCTTTTGTAGTCTTTTTCATCGTCGAACTCAATTCTTCGCAACCCATTATCAATTTAAAACTATTGAAAAATTACAACTTTGGCATGTCCGCTTTTATCATGTTTGTTTTTGGTGTTGCATTTTTCGGAAATGCCTTCTTGCTCCCCATTTATTTGCAAAATTCTCTGGGATACACCGCATTACAAGCCGGCATGGTGTTTTTCCCGGTGGGAATTCTTCAGGCTTTTATTTCGCCCATTGCAGGTCAGTTAACGGATAAATTAAATCCGAAAATTCCGGCACTTATTGGCTTTACTTTGCTTGGAGCTTCGCTTTATTTGTTTAGCTTTTTCTCACTGCAGACTTCTCATGCTCAAATCATGCTTCCTATGTATATTCGTGGAATTGGTATCGGCATGGTGTTTACACCATTAACAACTATTGCTTTGTTGAACATCCCCAAACCTCAGCTGGCACAGGCTTCCGGTTTGTTTAATACCATTCGGCAAATAGGTGGCAGTTTTGGTATTGCTGCCCTGGGATCACTGCTCACACAGCGGGTTAAATTTCATCATCAAATTTTTGGTGAACAGTTTAATCCTTCATCACCGTTATTTCAAAATACTGAAAATCATTTAAAATTTTTTATCATGCACACAGTCGGGAGTGCACCGGTTAAAGCAATTATGCAGGCCAAGGCAACTCTTTTAAAAGATATTTTTTCACAAGCATTTGTACAGGGAATTAACGATGATTTCCTTGTAGGGGCCGTGCTTACCTGGTTGCTGATTATCCCCCTTTTATTTTTAAGAACTAAAAAACAAGATTTAAACCGATGAAAAATATAAAACATACTTTCACGCCTTTCATGCTGATATTTTTTATTGGCATTCTTTCAACTTTTCAGGTTTGTGCGCAAGACAGTACGGTTGAAGAAATCACATTGTCGCAGGCCATTACGCTGGCAGTCAAAAATCATCCGCTAATTAAGGAAGCCGAAGATCAGCTGGCAGTGGTGCATGCTCGGTCGTTAGAACAAAAAAGTGCTTTTTATCCAAATGCAAGCGTTGAGCTCAATTACAATATCATTGGGCCTCGTCCTTTTTTTGAAATTACCGGGCCGATTGATGAAAAATTTTATCTGACTCCCATAAATAACCTTGATGGCGATTTGGCAATAAATTACCTGATTTATGATTTTAAACGCCGGCAGGAAGTAATGAAACTTTTTCAGTCGAATGAACTTACCGGGGCCGAGAAAATAAATCTCGTTCGCCTACATCTTGCTTACCAAACGGCAAAAGTGTATTATTCCATTCTTTACCTGAAAAAAAGTTTGGCGGTAATGGACCGTGAAATTCAGGATATTCGTGAGCACCTCGAAGTAGCCCGTAAATTAGTTTTGACGGGATCGGCCACCGGACTTGATACCCTGAATACAAGAGTGCGACTGACTACTTTAATTAGCCAAAAGTCGCAAGTTACAACGCAGGTGGACAAAACCAAAGTCCTATTGAAATCATTGATGAATTTGCCTGTTTCAAAAAAAATTAGTGTCAGCGGTTATTTTGATAAAGTATTTACATCATATTCGCCTGATTCACTGATACAAAAAGCTTTTAACCAGCGTGAAGAAATTAAAATTAACAAATTGATTTCGAGAACTTCACGAATACAAAAAAACATTATTGCCAAAAGCAATTTACCTTTACTGCTGTTTCACGGCAGCTTTGGAGTTAAAAACGGATACCCGGATAACTTAACACGCCTGAGGGGAAACTATGTGATGGGACTGACTGCTCAAATCCCTGTTTTTGACGGATACAAGCGCAAATCGAAACTAAACACGGCAGATTGGCAAATTAAAACTATCAATGATCATGAATCGGTTTTGAAACAAAACATCCGGACTGAAATAGAAAAAGACTTGTTGGACTATAAAAATAACAAAATTCAACTTGGCAGCACAGGTGAAGAAGTCAAACAAGCACAGGCCGCCCTGAACCAGGCAAAAGGGTTGTATGAAACCGGATCAGTAACCAACACAACACTTCTCGATACCGAAACAGCACTGGCCCGGGCACAATTGAAATATTCCTATCAATTATTTCAACTTACATTGAGCCGTTATGTGATATTGCAGGCTGTTGGCGAAAAAATATGGTAGTTTTACAGATTCTAAATTCCCTGTTTTAAGTGCTAATCTGAAATGCTTCTTGGGAATTCAATTAAAAAATAGCATAAATTTGCCGCTGTATATTAAACATTAAACAATTAATAAGATGAATATTCCTGAAAATTTAAAGTATTCGCAAGATCATGAATGGATTCGTGTGGAAGGCGATGAAGCTTTTGTGGGCATTACCGATTTTGCACAGCACGAATTAGGCGATATCGTTTTTGTTGAAGTGGAAACTATTGATGAAACCCTCGATAAAGATGAGGTTTTCGGAACAGTCGAGGCTGTAAAAACCGTCTCTGATCTGTTGTTACCTCTTGCCGGTACCGTTTTGGAACTCAACACTAAACTTGAAGATGAACCCGAAATTATTAATAAAGATCCTTACGGTGAGGGTTGGATTATTAAAATGAAGATATCGGATGCTACCGAACTTGATGCGCTTATGGATGCAACCGCTTATAAGGCGCTGACTGAATCATAGTAAAATAGTGCGTATGCTGCGAAAATTTTGGCCTGCGTTGTTGTGGGCGTTGATTATTTTACTCCTTACAGGGTTGCCGGGATCCTATTTCCCAACAATTACAACCTTTTGGGATTGGCTGGGGCCTGATAAACTGGTGCATCTTTTTATTTTTGGTGTAATGGTTTTTTTAATCATGTTTGGCTTCCGCGAACAATATTTTCAAAGCAAAAAACGTTATCAGTTTGGTATAGTTTCTGTAGTAATAACAAGCCTGTACGGTTTATTAACAGAAATTTTGCAGGTATATGTGTTCATTGGTCGTAGTGGGAATAGGTTTGATTTTTATGCAGATGCAGTAGGTGCCATATTGGGCTGGGCTTTCTTTTTTCTGATTTACCGAAAAAAAATCAGACAATTTCCACGTGCTAACCAATAAATTAATTAATTTAGCAGCGTAAAAGTTGTAGTAAAATAATAGTCAAAATGGAATCCAGAAAAACACGTAAAGCTGACTTGGAGAGCAAAAGAGCCCTTTTTTTTGAGATAGGTCTTATTCTTGCCCTGGCCCTTATTTTTGTTTCTTTTAATTATAAAAGTTATGGAAAAAGAACTGTTAACCTGGTTCAGCGGAAGGCCGACAATACCCCGGAGGATATTGTCCCCATTACAGAACAAAAGGTTAAGCCGCCCCCACCTCCCCCTCCAAAGCAGACAACTCAAATCAAAATCGTAAGTAACGATATAGATGTTAAGGACGATATTGAAATTGATGCTGATGCTAATATGAATACGCAGGTGGAAGAATATACTCCCCCGGTAGAAGAGGAAGACGTTCAGGAACAACAAATTTTCATGGTGGTGGAACAAATGCCTTCTTTCCCCGGCGGTATGGGCGCCTTGATGAAATATTTGGCAACGCACATCAAATATCCTGAATTGGCCAAAGAAAGTGGTATTCAGGGCCGTGTGTTTATCAACTTCGTTGTTGAACCCGATGGATCTATTGATCATGTAAAAGTGCTTCGTGGTATCGGAGGCGGTTGTGATGAAGAAGCTGTAAGGGTTGTCAAAAGTATGCCGAAGTGGAATCCCGGCAAACAACGTGGGAAACCGGTTCGTGTAAGCTTTAACCTCCCTGTTAAGTTTACACTTGAGTAAACTAAAATATTGATATAAAAAAAGCCTTGCATTTTGTGTAAGGCTTTTTTTATTGTTGCAAAGGCTTATGTTGTAATGGATGAAAATAGTTGAACACAATTTCTGCTTTGGCTTTTCCGGTTACCTTGGCCAGCGCACTAACTTCCTGAATCTTAATCATTTTTACCGATTTGAATTTCCGGAGTAACTTTTTAGCTGTGTCAGGGCCTATTCCGGAAATGGAGGTGAGTTCCGATTCTAACGTCCCTTTTTGTCTGCGTTTGCGATGATGGGTTATGCCAAAGCGATGGGCTTCGTCACGTAAACGTTGAATAATTCGCAGGCTTTCCGATTTTTTGTCAAGATATAGAGGCAGGGAATCATTGGGAAAGTAAATTTCCTCCAGCTTTTTGGCTATTCCGATAATTGTAATTTTTCCGTATAGGCCGAGCTGTTTCAAACTTTTTACTGCGGCACTTAACTGGCCTTTCCCTCCGTCAACAATAATTAATTCGGGCAACGGCTTTTTCTCTTCCTGTAATCGGCCATAGCGGCGCAGTATTATCTCTTCCATGGAAGCAAAATCATTGGCTCCTTTCACGGTTTTAATGTTAAAGTGCCTATAGTTTTTTTTGTTGGGTTTTGCATTGACAAACTGCACCATGGAAGCCACCGGATAATCGCCTTGGAAGTTGGAATTATCAAAACATTCAATAGTTTTTGGCAAAACATTCATTCGGAGATCAGACTTCATTTTCTCTAAAACACGTTTACTGTGTCGTTCCGGATCAATAAGCTCTTGCTGTTTAATCCGTTCCATCTTGAAATATTTGGTGTTGCGACGGCTGAGTTCCAGCAGCTGTTTTTTATCTCCACGTTGTGGTACTGTAAACTTTACTTCCGGCCATTCGATTCCCGGATCAAAAGGTACGAGGATTTCTTTGGAGCGACTGCCAAATCGTTGACGAAAATCGGCTATGGAAAAAGCTAAAATGTCCTGTGAGCTTTCATTCAGTTTTTTTCTTACCTCAACGGTATGTGCCTGAACGATAGCGCCGTTCATCACTTTTAGGTAATTAACATAGGCAATATTTTCTTCATCCAAAATGGAAATGACATCGACATTGCTGATACGGGGGTTCACAATGGTCGATTTGCTTTTATAATTCTCTAAAATATCAATTTTTTCTTTGATGAGTTGGGCCTGCTCAAATTCCATTTTTTCAGCAAAGCGTTGCATCAGTTTTTTCAGTTCATCAATTACCTCACTCAAATTGCCTTTGATGATTGCCCGGATATGTGTGATTGTTTGCTGATAGTCGGCCTCGCTTTGTAACCCTGCACAAGGTCCTTTGCAATTGCCGAGATGATATTCGAGGCATACGTTGTACTTCTTTCTATCAATATTTTTGGCATTCAAATTGAGTTTACAGGTACGTAATGGATAAAGCTGGCGGATAGTGTCAAGTAGGGTTTTCATCATGCGGACCGATGCATAAGGCCCGAAATATTCAGAACCGTCCTGAAGGACATGCCGTGTGGGAAATACCCTGGGGAACGGCTCGTTTTTAATGCATAGCCAGGGGAAGTTTTTGTCGTCTTTTAATAAGACGTTATAGCGTGGCTGAAGTTTCTTAATCAGATTATTTTCAAGTAGTAGCGCATCCAGTTCGGTTTCTGTAACAATGAATTTTATATCATTGATTTTTTTGACCAAAACCCGGAGTTTTCCGCTTTCGGGCTTTTTGTTGAAATAACTTGAAACTCTTTTTCTCAGATTTTTGGCTTTTCCCACATACAAAATTTTACCTTCTTTGTCATAATAACGATAAACTCCCGGACTGGCAGGCAGGCTGTGCACAATAGATAAAAGATGTTTATGGGTTTCTTCCTTAGTCACAACTTTTCTTTTTGTGTTACAAAGTTAGGGATTTTAGTCCTTTACAGGCCTTCCAAATTTGCAAATCCGAAAGAGCAAATTGACATACAGTCCAGTCCTGTAAAGGCTGATTATGAATAGTTGCATACGGTAGCCCAGCTGGTGTATACATCTAATTGTTTGGAGGACAGAATATTTTATCAGGTGGGACTGACACTTTCAACAAACTGTGTCAATTGCACAAAATCAGCTACTGATAATTGCTCGGCGCGTTTGCTCAGTAATGGATGATCGGTATGCAAACTCCCGATAAGTGTTTTGATGGCATTGCGCAAGGTTTTTCGTCTTTGGCCGAAACCTGCTTTCACAACTTTGAAAAAAAGGGTTTCGTCACAATTAAGATTTTGAGTATTGTTTCGGCGAAGCCGGATTACGGCCGATTTAACTTTGGGAGGGGGAAAAAAAACATTTTCACTCACAGTAAAACAATATTCAATGTCGTACCATGCCTGCAACAAAATACTAAGTATTCCATAAGTTTTGTTTCCGGCGTTTGCTACAATACGTTCGGCTACTTCTTTTTGTATCATGCCTACAACCTCCGGAATTTGGTTGCGGTATTCCAGGACTTTAAAAAATATCTGGCTGGAAATATTGTACGGGAAATTACCAATCAGGGCAAAAGGGGTTTCCATAATTTCCATTAGATTGCTTTTCAGGAAATCAGCTTCCAGAATCTTCATTCGCGGATCATGGAAATGTGTATTCAGGTACTCAACTGACTCAGAATCGATTTCGATAAGTGTTAATGTCGAAATACATGATTTTGCTAACAATAATTCTGTCAGAATCCCTGTCCCCGGGCCCACTTCGCATACCTGCGAATATTCTTCACCCATGCAGGCCACAATTTTCCGGGCAATATTTTTGTCTTTCAAAAAATGCTGCCCCAGCTGTTTCTTTGGCCTGACCATGTTTGTTAATTAATGATATCAAATCCTGTGTACGACTGCAAAGCTTTTGGAATGCGGATGCCTTCAGCGGTTTGGTTGTTTTCGAGCAGTGCGGCTACAATGCGGGGCAGTGCCAGTGCCGAGCCGTTGAGCGTATGGGCCAGATGGGTTTTTCCATTTTTGTCTTTAAAACGCAGCTTCATACGGTTGGCCTGGTAATTTTCAAAATTGGATACCGAACTTACTTCCAGCCAACGTTTTTGGGCTGCTGAAAACACTTCAAAATCAAAAGTTAAGGCTGATGTGAAACTCAAATCGCCACCGCAAAGCCTTAAAATGCGGAAAGGTAATTCCAGTTTGCGCAACAAATTAGCCACATGTTTTTTCATTTCTTCCAGCGTATCGTAGGATTTATCGGGATGTTGTATTTGAACAATTTCAACTTTGTCAAACTGGTGTAATCGGTTCAAACCACGAACATCTTTACCATAAGAACCGGCTTCGCGACGGAAACAATTGGAGTAAGCTACATTTTTTAATGGTAAGTCGGCCTCTTTCACAATAACATTGCGGTAAATATTAGTGATAGGCACTTCGGCCGTGGGGATCAGGTAAAGTTTATCAACTCCTACATAATACATTTGTCCTTCTTTATCCGGCAACTGGCCTGTTCCAAAACCGGAAGCTTCGTTGATAAGCAACGGAGGCTGGTACTCTAAATAACCGGCTGCAATAGCTTCATCCAGGAAAAAGTTAATTAAAGCCCTTTGTAAGCGGGCGCCTTTTCCGCGGTAAAACGGAAATCCGGCTCCGGTAACCTTACTCCCCAAATCGAAATCGATAATTTGATATTTATCAGCTAATTCCCAATGGGGAATAGCATCTTCCGGCAAATCGGGCATGAAGCCTTCTTGGTATACTTTTTCATTATCGGCATCGCTTTTGCCTTTTGGCACCGAAGGGTGAGGCAGGTTAGGCAATTCAACCAGCTTGTTATTCAGTTCTTTAATTACAGCATCCGATTGCTCGCCCAGTAGTTTAATTTGAGATTTTAATTGTAATGACTCCTGTCGTGCAGCTTCCGCTTTTTCTTTTTCGCCCGTTTTAAAATAACTTCCTATGGTTTTTGCCAGTTGTTTTGATTTTGATAACGAGTCGTCCATCTGTTTTTGGATACTGCGCCGGTTTTGATCCAGTTTGATGATTTCTTCTACCAATTCTTTAGCATCAAAATTTTTTACAGCGAGGCGTTCAATGACCTGTTCTTTATTTTCCCTTATTTTTTGAAGTTCAAGCATGGATTGTAAATTTTTGCAAAGATAGAAAATGAGCCGGGTAGTTTACTGTTTCTATGTAAGATAAAATTGCTAAAAAAAGAGAAGCCCGGCTTTATGCCGGGCTTCTCTTATATATATTGGATTTTAAATGCTATTTTTCCTCATCTAAGGGCATTACACTTACATATGAACGATCGTTTTTTCTTTTGCGAAATTCAACAACGCCATCTTGAAGGGCAAATAAAGTGTGGTCTTTTCCCATGCCTACATTTAAGCCGGGATGATGGACCGTACCTCTTTGCCGGACCAAAATATTTCCAGCGGTGGCAAACTGACCGCCATAAATTTTCACACCTAATCGTTTACTTTCCGATTCGCGTCCGTTATGGGAGCTACCCATTCCTTTTTTATGAGCCATTTCTTAAGTTTTTTAGCGTTAAAAAGTAATTTTTTCAATAAGCACTTTGCTTAAATCCTGACGGTGTCCGGATTCCTTCTGATACCCTTTTCTTCTCTTCTTTTTGAAGACCTTCACTTTGTCTGCCCTAACATGAGCAACAATTTTAGCATCTACTTTAGCACCTTCAACACGGGGAGTGCCCACGTTTACTTTACCATCCTGGTCAACCAATAAAACCTGGTCGAACTCTACGTTTGCACCTTCTTCACCTTCAAGACGATGAACAAAAATCTCTTTTCCTTGTTCAATCTTGAACTGCTGTCCGGCTATGTCAACAATTGCGTACATTATTATTTATCTTTATTTTACTGTCGATTTTGGAGGTGCAAAAATACTAAAAAATTCTAATTAACAAATGATTGTTATTTATTTTTTCCAAAATAATAGTCGTGATGATATATTGAGTTGTGAGTAAGGTTTTGCATTTACCAGAAAAACGCCACCTAAAATCAGTAAAATCCACAAGAAGTAAGAGAAGGTAAACGTTTCCCCGTCATAAACGCCCCACAATATAGCTACAATGGGTATGAGATATGTTACGGATGAAGCAAAAATGGGGCTGCTTAATTTGATAAGTTTGTTAAAGGCTATAAGTGCCAATCCGGTTCCTACAACCGACAAAATAGATAAATAGCCCATTCCTTCCCAGGCTTTACTGTTTGTTAACAATGTGTGGGGAATTTCTGTAAAAATCAATACATAAATTAAGGTGGGAAGTCCCACAAAGAAAAAGGTTAGCACAGTAATGTCGAGCGAGTTAATGTCTTTTAGAAAGGTTTTTACCAAATTTACATTGATGGCATAACAAATGGAAGCAATGACCACCAGACTGGCGTAAAGCGCATTAACCGACAGTTGCCCGCCGCCGCTAACCCAAATGAGGCCCAAAGCACCTGCCAGGCCAATAATTACCCCTGCCACATTAAACCAACGGGTATGAATGTGAAAAAAAAGCACACCTATAATTAAGGTAAACAATGGCGTTAGCGAGTTGAGCGTTCCGGCAATACTGCTGTCGATACCTGTCTCGGCAATGGCAAACATCAACGCAGGTATAACACTTCCCACAATTCCTGAAATTGTCAGTATTAAAAAATATTTTTTATTTAGTTTTAAAATTCTTTTCAGGATTAGGGGGGCTAAAAATAAAAAGGTGATAACAATTCTCAGCAAACCCACTTCCACACCCGAAAAATAGAGCAGGGCTTTTTTCATCAAAATAAACGAACTTCCCCATACCAACACCAGACTGGTGAGGATAAGCCACGAAAGAAGTCCTTGTTTTGGTTGTTGTTTCATTTAAATGATCAGGGGCGCAAAGATAATGATTCCTGGCTTTTTCGGGTTTGGTGATTTTATCCGTAAGGAAATGATATTTTTGCAAAAAATATGTTGGATGATATCGGCGAATAATGTAAGGATAGAGTTTGGTGGTGAAGTTCTGTTTGATGGAATTTCATTTCATATCGGGAAAAAAGAGCGCATTGGTCTGGCGGGAAAAAATGGTGCCGGTAAAACCACCCTGCTTCGTGTGTTAAATGGTGAACAGGAGCCCACAAGCGGCCAAGTGGTTACTCCTGAGTATACTACCCTGGGTTATCTGCCTCAGGAAAAGATTATCCGCAGCAGCAAAACCGTTTTACAGGAAACGCTTTCAGCTTTTCAGTTTCTAAACGAAATAAAACAGGAATTTGAACAAATTCAGGATCAGCTGGGTTCACGCACCGATTATGAAAGTAAAGCTTATGGTAAATTGCTCGATCGGTTAGATGAATTGTCACATCTGTTGCAGGTAAATGAAGATGATAAGCTGGAAGGCAGGGCAGTAAAGGTGCTGAAAGGATTGGGCTTTTTGCAGTCGGAACTCTCGCGGCCGGTGAACACGTTTAGTTTGGGCTGGCAGATGCGTATGGAACTGGCCAAATTGTTGTTGCGCCAGCCTACTCTTTTGATGTTGGACGAGCCGACTAACCATCTGGATATTGATGCTATTGAGTGGCTCGAAAATTTTCTGAAATCGTATCATGGTTCGGTACTTATTGTTTCGCATGACCGTAGTTTTCTCGATAACCTTACCGGCCGGACATTGGAAATTAATAATGGTAAGATTTACGATTACAAAGTTCATTATTCTAAATATTTGCAATTGCGAGATGAGCGAATAGGGCAGCAAATGGCGCAATATAATAATCAGCAAAAGCAGATTAAAGAAATCGAGGCTTTTGTGGAACGGTTTAGATATAAAGCCACCAAAGCAAGACAGGTACAATCGCGTATTAAGCAGTTGGAAAAGATGGAACGGGTTGGCGTGGATGAATTGGACCGTGCCGGTATGCATTTCCGGTTTCCCCCGGCGCCCCGCAGTGGAAAAGTTGTGGCGGAGGGTAAAAATGTAATTAAATACTATGATAAGAAGCTGGTACTGGACAGGATTGATTTTCAAATTATAAGGGGAGATAAATTGGCTTTTGTGGGAAGAAATGGGGAAGGGAAAACCACTTTGTCCAAAATACTTGCCAAACAACTTTCCTACGAGGGTGATTTAAAGTACGGGCACAATGTACAAATTGCTTATTATGCACAGGACCAATGGGAGATGCTCGATCCCGATAAAACCATTTTTGAAACTGTTGACGATATTGCTGTGGGTGATATCAGGAAGCGGTTGAAAAGTATTTTGGGTGCTTTTTTGTTTCAGGGTGATGATGTGGATAAAAAAATAAGTGTTCTTTCGGGTGGAGAAAAAGCACGTTTGTCATTGGCAAAACTACTGTTGTCGCCTTCCAATCTGCTTATTTTGGATGAGCCCACCAATCATTTGGATCTGCTTTCAAAAGACATACTTAAAAATGCACTTTTACAATATGACGGTACGTTGATTGTAGTTTCGCATGATCGTGATTTCCTTCAGGGTTTAACCGGGCACTTTTTCGAATTTAAAAATCATCAAATCAAAGAATTTATCGGAAGCCTGGAAGAATATCTTGAAAAAAGAAACATTGAGCAACTACGTGAGTTAGAAATGAATAGCAAATTAATACCAGCCAGGGAAAAAAACAGTGCTGGGAAAAAGCAGGAGCGGGAACAAAAAAAAGAACGCGAACGCCGGGAGCGGAAACTTAAAAAAGAGTTGGAAAAAATCGAAGGGCAAATTGAAGCGGCTGAAAAAAAACTCCTGCTGATTAATCAAAAATTATCTGATCCTGAAAAACATGTCGAAGAAATTAAAAGTGGCACACTTTACAAAGAGCACAAGGATGTTGAACAACAAATAGAAAAGTTGTTTAAACAGTGGGAAGATGTCCAGGCCCGTTTGGAAGGATTGTCTTAGGGCTATTTTTCTACAAACCCTCAATTGATGCGCTGAATCATTTTGTTAGCCAACCTGATTAAATGGACTTTACTTTTCGCGGGGCGGTCAACCAACTGTAATTGCAATAAGCCCTTATCCAAATAATTATCAATAGCCTGTTCGGTATGCTGGCGAATATTTAGCTGGTCGAATATTATTTTAATAGCCTTTATTTTATCCTGGGGATCTAATTTTGTGTCTGAGGAGAGTTGCATGAGTGTATGGCGAGTTTTATCATTAGCAAGTTCCATGGCCGAGACAAATAAAAAAGTTTTTTTGTTTTCAAGGATGTCTTCACCGGTTTTTTTCCCAAAGACCTTTTCATCTCCATACACATCAAGCAGGTCATCTTTTAACTGGAAAGCCATTCCGATGTTAACCCCGAAATTATAAAGATGATTCGCATCTTTTTCAGGGGCACCTGCCACAATAGCTCCTATTTTTAAACTTGCGGCAAAAAGAAGTGCTGTTTTTAATTGGCTCATAAGCAGGTAATCATCTTTGGTAACAGTTGTCTTCTTTTCAAAATTAAGGTCCATTTGCTGGCCGGTGCAAGTCTTGATGGCTGTATTGTTAAAAGTATCTAACAGAGCAGGTAATTTTTCAACTTTTGCTTGAACAATATACTTGTAGGCCAAGGCATACAGGGTATCTGCCGCCAGAATAGCAATATTTGGGCTCCACTTTTTATAAACGGTAATTTTCCCATGGCGTATGGGTGACTGATCCATCACATCATCCTGAATAAGTGAAAAATTGTGCAATAATTCTATAGCAATAGCCTGATAAATTGCGTGTTGAATATCAACTTCGAATAAATCGCAGGCCATGAGAGTTAAAATAGGCCGGAGGCGTTTTCCACACTGCGAAATTGCATAGCGAATGGGCTCATAAAGTTCGGTAGGCTCCTTCGTGAAATTTTGCTTTTTCAGTTCT
This sequence comes from uncultured Bacteroidota bacterium, assembly GCA_913055825.1. Classification (GTDB taxonomy): domain Bacteria; phylum Bacteroidota; class Bacteroidia; order Bacteroidales; family F082; genus Sulfidibacterium. Next base: position 23,402 of record CAJXKB010000015.1, on the reverse strand, counting down.
TCAGAAAAGATAGTATATAAGTCATCGTACGTGTACATTGATCTTAATTAATTAATTCAATAAGATATTTGCCATATCCGCTTTTTAGCAGCGGTTGCGCAATAGTGCGCAGTTGTTCAGCATCAATAAAACCTTTATTATAGGCGATTTCCTCAATACAACCTATTTTCTGGTTTTGACGCTCCTGAATTACTTCAACAAATTGAGAAGCCTGGGTAAGTGAAGAAAAAGTACCCGTGTCAAGCCAGGCGGTTCCGCGGCTTAACAGGCCTACCTTAAGTTTCCCTTTTTTTAGGTAATATTTGTTGATATCAGTTATTTCGTATTCACCCCGAGGGCTTGGTTGTAAGTTTTTGGCAATTTCTACCACCGAATTATCATAAAAATATAACCCTGGAACTGCATAATTTGATTTGGGATAAGTTGGTTTTTCTTCTATGGAAAGCGCATTCATGTCCTCATCAAACTCAACAACGCCGTATCTTTCAGGGTCTTTTACATGATAGGCAAAAACAATTCCCCCTTGCGGGTCTGCGCTGTCCATAAGCAGCTGTTGTAAACCGCGTCCGTAAAAAATATTGTCGCCCAACACTAGCGCTACTTTGTCGTTTCCAATAAAATCTTCGCCAATCACGAATGCCTGGGCAAGGCCGTTGGGTTCGTGTTGAACGGCATACTGAATGTTGCATCCAATGTGTGAGCCATCACCAAGCAAGAGTTTAAAATTTGGCGTGTCATGTGGCGTACTAATCACCAAAATATCTTTAATCCCTGCCATCATAAGGATGGACAACGGGTAATAAATCATAGGTTTATCGTAAACCGGCATGAGTTGCTTACTCACGGCCAGTGTTAAAGGATGCAGGCGCGTGCCGGAACCTCCGGCCAAAATAATTCCTTTCATAATCTTTATTTTTTTTCGTCGGTTTTCAATTCTTCATTTACTATTTCATTCACTTTATCATGAATTTCTTCGGCAAACACTTCATGTTGCCTGTTTTTGAATGACTTAGTCAGTAACCATTTGTTGAGGGTTAATAACAACGCAGGTAATAAAATAAGATTGGTTAACAAAGCGATTAAAAGGGTAAATGAAACCAGATATCCCAGGGCTTCGGTGCCTCCAAAAGAAGACAATGTGAAAATAAAGAATCCGAAGAATAATACAATGGCTGAGAAGATCATGCTGTACCCTGTTTCTGCTAAAGCTGCCAATACCGATTCGGTTATCCGCCAGTTGTTGGATTTAAGTTGTAGCCGGTATCTCGATAAAAAATGAATGGTGTTGTCCACACTGATTCCAAGTGCTATGCTAAAGATAATGATGGTGGAAGGCTTGATGGAAATGCCAAAGTAACCCATCATTCCGGCTGTTAAAATTAGAGGAATTAGATTTGGGATGAGTGAAACAACAATCATCTTTGCCGAAGAAAAAATGACCGACATCAGTAAAGTGATGGCGACGATGGCCAGTAATAAACTGGTAAAAAGATTCTTCACGAGATAATTAGTACTTTTCAAAAAGACTATACTTGTTCCTGTCAGGTGTACGTTGTATTTTTTGGGCGGAAAGATTTTGTTAATTTTTGGCCGTATATTTCGGATAATACTGTCAATTTCGTTGGTTCCCACATTAGCCATTTGTACCGAAATGCGCGTAACGCGATGGTCTGCATCAATAAATGAGTTCAACAAATTATTTTTCTTGCCTTTTGCAGTGGGGATATAGCTTAAAATAAAACTTTTTTCCTGTTTGTCAGGTAACGAATATTTTGCTGGATTTCCCCGGTAAAAAGCCTGCTTTGCCGATTTCACAATTTCTACTATAGAAATAGGCCGTGCAAATTGCGGGAAAAGGGCCAGCGTATCTTGCAACTGATCTAACTTTTTTAAGGTTGACATTTGCATAATGCCGTTTTTCTTTTTTGTATCCACGGTAATTTCGAGGGGCATTACCCCTTTAAAGTTCTTTTCAAAAAAAACCAGGTCTTTTTGTAATTTATTACTTTTGGAAATATCATCAACAATGCTTCCTGTGGTCCTCAACTTGGTAATACCGTAAATTCCGATTCCCATAATAATTACAGTTGTTACATAAATTATTGTTCGGTAATTGAGTACAATATAAGTAACCTTCTTTAGGATTCTTGTAGTGAACCCTTTCTCTGTATCAAGATGTTTTAAATGTTTGGGTTTGGGAACTGGAAAGTAGCTGAAAAGAATGGGCAACAGCAACATGGACAACACGTAAATAGTCAGGATGTTGATGGTGGCCACTATGCCAAATTCGACCAAAAAAGTATTAGAAGTGACAATGAATGCGGCAAAACCGGCGGCAGTAGTTGCATTAGTTAATAAATTGGCTTTTCCGATCCGTGTAATCATCCGCGAAAGTGCCAAAGTTTTTTTGCCATGAATTCGTATTTCGTCGAGATATTTATTGAGTAGGAAGATGGAATTTTCCACTCCGATCACAATGAGCAGTGGAGGTAAAACTCCGGTAAGGATGGTGAATTTATAACCCAGCAATGTAATGCTTCCCAGTGTCCATATAACAGCAACTGTTACCACTACCATGGCGAAAAATACTGCCCTGAACGAGCGAAACAAAAGCAGTAATAGCACAAAAGTGATAAAAGCCGATAAAAACACAAAGAAAAACGATTCGTTGAGTATCAGTTTGCTCTGAATGGTTCGTATGTAAGGTAAGCCTGAATATTTTACGTCGATATGGTATTTTTTTCCGTAAGATCCAGTGGTTTTCGTTATTTTTTTCATTAACGGAATCCGGGCCTTCGAGTTGAGAATACTTTTGTCGATAGTTACCATCATCAAATTGACATGTGTCTTTTTGTTGTACAGGCGTCCATCATACAATTTCAGGTTGTACAAGGCGGTTTTGATAGAATCTACCTTCTTTTGGGTGGTGGGACGATGTGGAACCATGTTCACAAAATCAAATTTGTGCAGGCTGTCGTTTCTTATTAGATTGAAAACCCTGGCTGCCGATACTACCTGGTTAACGCCCTTTATTTTCATTAATTTGTGGGTGATGTCGTACCAATCATCGAAATGACTGAGGGTAAACAGGTTTGTATCCTGCACTGCCACCAGGCTGATACTGCCGTCACCATTTTGTCCAAATGCTTTTTTAAACTGATTGTATTCTATACTTGTTGGATCGGTAGATGGTAACATTTTAGCCAATTCGTAGGATAGCTTAACTTTCGAGCCTTCCCATCCCATAAATATCGTTAATAAGCCTATGACGATTATAATAGCCAATCTGTTTCTAAGGATAAACCTTACAAGGAATTGCCACATAATTTATTTTCCTTTATCAAAATACTAAAGTAGTAATTTTTTCTTGTAACCTTATTTTCAGTTAAAAAGAAATCAATTAGTACAAATAATTATAGAGGGGCAAAGGTAAGATTTGTTTTGATGCAGGCAAAAAAATCATAGCTGTGAATTTTAATAATTACAATGGTTTAGTGCATTATGTTTCATGTTTTAACATTTTTTAAGGTGATGAGTTCCTTGCAGGGCAAAACAGCTTGCATTTTTCTCATCTTTGCAAATAAAAAATAAGTTTTATGGATAGTAAAAAGGTCCTGTTTATTGATACGGCACATCCTTCGCTTCAACAAGGTTTGGAGGATTTGGGCTTTCGTTGCGATTATTTTGCAAATTACAGCCGCATTGATTATGAAAAAATAATTGGCGAATATGAAGGGGTGATTATTCGGAGTAAAATTATTCTTGACCGTGAAATTCTTTCAAAAGCCGGAAATTTGAAGTTCATTGGCAGGGTGGGGGCAGGTATGGAAAATATTGATTTGGAATATGCACAAAGCTGCGGGATCCATTGCCTAAATGCCCCCGAAGGAAATCGCGGGGCTGTGGGTGAGCAGGCCATCGGCATGTTGTTGATGTTGTTTAATAAGTTGCGAAAAGCTGATGCAGAAGTCAGACGGGGGATTTGGTTGCGTGAAGAAAACCGCGGGCTGGAAATTGAAGGAAAAACTATTGGGATTATCGGTTATGGAAATATGGGAAGTTCGTTTGCGCAAAAGCTTTGCGGATTTGGTGCCACTGTAATAGCTTATGATAAATATAAAAAGGCATATTCGGATGAATTTGTAACGGAATCAAACCTGACTGATTTATTTGAAAAATGTGATATTCTGAGTTTGCATGTCCCGCTGACTGATGAAACCCGCTTTATGGTGGATGACGAATTTTTGAGCCGTTTTCGGAAAGAGATTTTTCTCATCAATACTTCGAGGGGAAAAGTGGTTAAAACCAGTGCTTTGGTAAAACATTTGAAATCCGGAAAAATAAAAGGGGCTTGCTTAGACGTGCTTGAGTACGAAGGGCTTTCGTTTGAACAGTTAGACGCGCAAAAACTTCCTGAGCCGTTTTCGGAACTGATAAAAATGGATAATGTTATTTTATCGCCTCATATTGCCGGCTGGACGCATGAGTCGAACCTGAAACTGGCCAAAACTATTGTGAATAAGGTAAAAGCGGTGTATAAACTTTAGAAGTCCTCATTAAATTCCAAGTTGTTCTTTCAACTGTTTCACGCGACTTTTGCTGACCATCACGCGTTCGTTGTTCTTTAAAACGACCATATAGCTTTCTTTGCCATATTTTTCCAGTTTATTAATCTGCGACAAGTTTATGATGCTGGAACGGTGTACCCGGCTGAAAATTCCGGGGGGCAACTGCTGTTCCATGGTGTTCATGGTTTCTTTTTTCAGGAATTTTCCGTTGGCTGTATGTAGTTCCACATAATCGTCTTGTGCCTGGATGTAAATAATTTCTTCCACAGGAATAACGTCGATATGGTTTCCCGTTTTTACAAAAATCCTGTTGGCTATGCCGCTTTCTTCTTTTACCTGTTTTTTTAAATGATCAATATTGGTTTTACTTCTTGTTTTTGATTTCATGCGATTTAAAGCCTTGTCAATGGCTTGATTGAAACGCTCTTGTGAAAAAGGTTTCATCAAATAATCGACGGCATTCAGTTCAAAGGCACGGATGGCAAACTGGTCGTAAGCGGTTGTGAAAATAATTTCGGGATATTCATCCAATAATTCCAACATCTCAAAGCCGTTTAACTTGGGCATCTGGATATCGAGGAAAATCAAATCCGGACGATTCTCACTGATGGCTTTGATACCTTCAAAACCATTTTCGCATTCGGCCACAAGGTCAATGTCATCCCTGTTTTTGAAATAGGCTTTTAACAAATCACGTGCCGGTTCTTCGTCTTCAATGATGATAGCTCTGAGCTTGGGATTCATATGTTCGTCTTTTTATTTAAAATTCTGTTTTGGATAATTTATTTCATTTAGGAATCTTTAATCGTGCTTTAAAAACCATTTTTTCTGCTAAAGTTTCCAATAGATCAGTTCTCAAATAAATGAGTTGCAACCGTTTACGAATATTCTTCAACCCAATACCTTCTCCTTTGGGCTTACGGGTGTCCGGATCGTAATCGTTACTGATTTCGATGACAATATAATCATTTTCTTCAATACAGCGAATTTCTACCCGCACTTCATCAAAGCTTTTATAAACACCGTGCTTGATGGCATTTTCAATCAGGGGTTGTAAAATCATATTGGGAATCTGAACTTGTTCACAGCTTTCGGGCATGTCGTAAACAAAATTCAGCCGCTTGCCAAAGCGGATTTTCTCGATGTCAAGATAGCGTTTCAGGTTCTCAAACTCTTCTTTCAAACTGGTCTTTTCGTTTCTGTCGTGGCTCAGCGAATAGCGTAAAAAATCAGATAACTTAATAACCATCTCCTGTGCTTTGTGCGGACTGGTGATGGTGAGTGAGCTAATGGAATTAAGGCTGTTAAATAAAAAGTGGGGGTTAATTTGTGATTTTAAGGCATCTAATTCGGCTTGTGTTACTAAGTTTTGCAGTTTACTCTCCATGGACAGTTTTTCCTGCAAGTCATCGTAATACAGAATTAAATAGTAAAACATAACAAAAAGCAAATAGTAAAATAGTCCCGTAACGGCCCGCCAGGGTATCGAGCTGCTCAGGAAAATCATGTAATCCTGATGGTCACCGTACAAACTTGCCAGCGAAAAATAGCTTACTGCCAGCCAGATGGCAATCACCACAATAGCAACCAGCAGGTGGTTGAAAATCATATCAAATACCGAGGGCTTTTCTTTGAGGTTGAACCTGATGACAAACCAAAGCGCATAGCCGATAAGCATGAAAGTGAGATTGAAAATAATGGAATCGCTAAGGCTGATCATCCCGTTAATCCCGTAGAAAAAGTTCAGGATTAAGGTGTGGATACTAATAATTACCAGCCAGATACTCAGATAACTGAGGAAATAATTTTTACTTTTGGATACGGGGTTTAACATGATTTAAGTTTCACCAAAGGTTGAATGGAATTTATTATATCCTCACGGTTTCTATACATCTGACTCTGTTTTCCAGATTGTAACGTTCTACCATTCCGTCAATTAAAAACAGGTCGATAATCCAACCAATGCCAAATAATTGGCCGGTAAGCAGGTAAAGTATCCCGCTTCCTATTTTTCCCAGATAAAAACGATGAGCCGAGAAAAATCCTAAAAAGAACCATAAAAAATAGGCTGCTACTTTTGATTTCATAAGTTTGATTTTATTTATTAAAAACTTTTTATTTCCACACCGCCTAACATTACAAGGCCTTTTATTACCAGTGTTTTACCTTCTGACGGGCCGGGGTGGACTACCCGTTTATCGGAAAGGCCGCCCAGGATAGAAATGGCATCTGATTTCACATTCCATCCTTCGGGAATAACAAATTTAGTTCCGCCAAAAAGGGTAAACACGTCAATAACGGCAAAATCCGAAGCCATTTCTACCTGCCGTAAATCAAACTCGGATCCACCAAAAATGGCGGTGATGTTTCCTCCTTTAAAACTTTTCGATTGGATAATTTTAATGCCTCCACCAAATATAGACACATCATCTAAGTAACCACTCGGACCTGATTCGCCTGTTGTGTTATCTGCCGGATGTCCGGTTAGCGACCGTTGACGGTTTATTAAAAGGAAACCAAGGCCGATGAGCAGTAAAGGCCAAAATACGTCATGGAGACTAATGTTGTAATCGAAAAAACCGGGTAGCCAGAAAAATACACCAATTCCAATTAAAATATATCCTGGTGTTTTATTGGTTTTTGTACCTAAAAAAACAAGACCCAATAAGATAAGCAGGCTTTTCCAGGAAAAAATATAATGACTGATATTTACATCTATAAAATCGAAATTTCCCAGCATGAGAAGTGCACCTATAATGATAAGTAGCGCTCCTGTAATGAGTTTACCGTCGTGTGAATGATAGTGACGTGGATTTACATTTTCCATTTCTTTTGTTTTTGTGTGCAGCAAAAATAAAGCCTTGCCGGCAGCCTGCGAAGCAAAAATCGGTGAATGTGTGTTTTTTGTCGGTGAATGGCGCTTTGTCTTTCTCGTTAGAAAAAAACAAACAAACAATGGCTTGATTCTTAATTGCTTTTCACAGAAAAATATTCTACATAATCATGTAATAATATGCTAAAATACTGTTTTCTATCAATTATTTAAGTTATATCTTTTATGAATGATAAGTTTTGAAGTAAATAAATTAACTTTGCTGGTCAAAGAAAAATAAATTATTAAAAATAAAAACGATGGAAGAGGTTTATAAGCGAATTAACGAACTGGCAGAAAAATACCGTGATTATACGGCTAAGAATCTATCGAATCTGGTAAAAATAAAATCGCTCAGTATGCAGGAAAAAGAGGTGCAGCTTGAGTTAAAACGTCAGATGGAGGAAGCAGGATTCGATGAGGTGAAAATTGATGGATTGGGTAACGTAATTGGCCGGATTGGAAACGGCAAAAAGGTGATTGCTATTGATGGCCACATGGATACCGTTGACATGGGAAATATGGATAACTGGAATTTTGACCCCCTGAGCGGCGAAATAAAAGACGGTTATGTTTTTGGCCGTGGTTCTGTCGATCAGGAAGGTGGGCCTGCCTCAGCGGTTACTGCCGGCAGAATTTTGAAAGAGATGGGCTTCGACCGTGATATGACCCTTTATGTTGTAGGTAGTGTGATGGAAGAAGATTGCGACGGCCTCCCGTGGAAATATATTGTGGAAGAAGATAAAATAAGGCCTGATTTTGCCATCAGCACAGAACCTACCAACCTGAATATTTACCGTGGTCATCGTGGTCGTATGGAAATACGTGTTACTTTTAAAGGAATTTCCTGTCATGGTTCAGCTCCTGAAAGAGGTGACAATGCCATTTACAAAGCATCGCGTGCAGCCCTTGAAATTGAAAAGCTGAACGAACGTCTCGCTTATGATGAATTTCTGGGAAAAGGTACAGTCACCATTTCCGAGTTTAAATCGGGAAGTCCTTCGCTTTGCGCGGTTTCCGATTATGCTCATCTGCACCTCGACCGACGTCTGACCTGGGGCGAAACCAAAGAATCGGCGGTGAAAGAAGTGGAAGATGTTGTGAGTCAGTTTGGCGGAAAAGTGGAAGTCCTGGTTTATGAAGAAACGGCTTACACCGGATTAAAATATGGTATGGAAAAATATTTTCCAACCTGGAAAATTCCGGAAAACCATGAAGTAGTTCAAACAGGGGTAAAAGCTTTTAAAGGATTGTTTGACAAAGATCCTTTGGTAGATAAATGGACTTTTTCGACTAACGGAGTGGTAATGAACGGAATATATGGAATACCCATGATCGGTTTTGGGCCCGGAAACGAAGTGATGGCTCATGCACCCAACGAAAAAGTGCCTGTTGACGATTTGGTAAAAGCCAGTGCTTTTTATGCTGCTTTTGCTTATGAAATTTAAATCCGGTATTTTTGGATGATAAAAGGGGGGCAACATTTACCGCCCTTTTTTGTTAAATAGTGGCTATAAGAAAACGTCAAATACTGCGTTACTCTCGCTTTTGAACCAGTCATCCCGATTTATCGGGACTCCTTAATTTCAAAAGCTTCGAAAGCCTTGTCTTTAACGTTTTCTTATGACCCACTACAAAATCAATAGTTTTCTAAAAGATGTTAAATAGAGATATAAATTTGCAAAAAAAAATTGAAATGAAATTAAAAGATAAAATAGAAGCACTTAGCCGGTTTAAAACGGACTTATATAAAAAAGATTTCCTGTTAACCTGGGAAAAAACAGAAGAAGAATTAAAAGCAGTGCTGGATGTAGCACAGATATTAAAAGATATGCGCAGTGAGAATATTTCTCCCAAAGTTTTCGATTCGGGGCTGGCCATTTCGCAGTTCAGGGACAACTCTACCCGCACGCGTTTTTCTTTTGCGTCAGCTGCAAATTTGCTCGGCCTTGAAATTCAGGATCTGGACGAAAGCAAATCGCAGATTGCCCATGGTGAAACGGTTCGCGAAACAGCCAATATGATTTCTTTTCTGGCCGATTTTATCGGTATCCGCGATGATATGTTTTTGGGAGAGGGAAATAAATATATGCGCGAAGTGGGCAAAGCCTTAGATGAAGGCTTTGCCAAAGGCGTATTGCCGAGGCGCCCGGGCATCGTAAACTTACAGAGTGACATTGACCATCCTACACAATCCATGGCCGATTTGTTGCATTTGAAAAACGAGTTTGGTTCGCTGGAAAATCTCAAAGGAAAGAAAATTGTGATGAGTTGGGCCTATTCGCCCAGTTACGGCAAACCCATGTCGGTTCCGCAGGGTATTATCGGTTTGATGTCGCGTTTTGGTATGGATATCGAACTGGCTTATCCTGAAGGCTATGAGCTGATTCCCGAAGTTGTTGAGCAGGCTAAAAAACAGGCTGTTGCCAGCGGCGGCAGTTTCAAAATCAGCCATTCAATGAAAGAAGCTGTTCGTGATGCCGATATCGTTTATCCCAAAAGCTGGGCACCTTATCACATCATGCAGAAACGCACTAAACTACTGCAAACCAATGATCAGGCGGGATTGGATGCCCTCGAAAAAACCTGTTTGGCCGAAAATGCCAATCATAAAGATTGGGAATATGATGAAGAAAAAATGAACCTGACCAAAAATGGTGATGCACTTTACATGCACTGTTTGCCTGCCGACATTTCGGGGATTTCATGCAAAGAAGGCGAAGTGGATGGTGAAGTTTTTGAAAAATACCGCATCAAAACTTATCTTGAAGCCGGCTACAAACCTTACATTATTGCAGCCATGATGTTTACACAACAGTTTGAAAATCCGGCCGAAATGTTACAGAATATTTTGAAAAAGAACAGAAAGAGAATCAGTGATTAAACAAATCCGGTAAATTACTTTTCCACCATCTCTTTTACCATCTTCTTCACCACTGCAGCAGCATCTTCTTTAATATCCAAAATTGTGGCATCAAGCATATAGCATGGCGTTGTAAAGACGTTGTATTTATGGTCGTGAACTACCTGCCCGTGCGTTGTAACACGGTGTTTACTCCCCATTTTTTCAATAGCTTCAATGGTTCCCTTATCATTACCAATGGTAACTTCCACGCCCTGAATTACTTTGGCAACCACAGCAGGCGAAATACACAGCGCACCGATGGGTTTATGCACCGCAAGCATCTGTTTTATGGCATCTTCCACTTCGGGGTTTACCGTGGCATCGGCGCCATCAAAAGCAACCGTTGACAGATTTTTTGCAGCTCCAAAACCACCCGGAAAGATGATGGCATCATAATCCGAAGCCTTAAATTCGCTTAAGGCTTTAATGTCGCCCCGGGCAATGCGCGCCGATTCAATCAGCACATTTCTACTTTCGTCCATTTCATCACCTGTGAGGTGGTTAATTACGTGGTATTGAGGTATATCGGGGGCAAAACACTGATAAGCTGCCCCGGCTTCAATTATTGACAACATGGTCATCGTAGCTTCGTGGATTTCGGCACCGTCATATACACCGCAGCCCGACAAAACCACTGCAAATTTTTTCTTTCCCATCTGTTTATACTTTTAATAGGTTTGCGTTGTGCTAAATTAAGAAAATTTTAGCTTCGTGTTTCGTTGCTTTTCACAAAAAAACAATCCTGATTTTTTGGGCGGCTGCCGGGTGCTTCGCTGTATCCCCACAGGGCTGTGGCGTGTTCCGCTACGTCCGGCAACGAGCTTCCTGCGGTCGCTGTCGCCGGCCTGCTTCACATCGCCACAGCCCTGCGGGGGATGCCGCTGCGCCCCCTGCCGCAAGTACAACATATAAAATGAAAAATGAAAAATGAATAATGAATAATTGACGATTGAGAATGAGGAAAATTATCCAACTATTTTACCTTTAAAATTGCCGGTTAACCATAAATATTAACGTGAATTTTTATGGTTAACCATAAATTTTTATACTTTTGTGGAAAATGATTTGATTATGCTTATACCACGCCTTATCACAAACCGGATTTTAGACGATTTAATCCGATCGGGTAAGATTATTCTTTTGTACGGGCCGCGACAAGCCGGAAAAACTACTTTATCAAAGCTAATACTCGAAAAAACCGGATTGAAAACACTAATGGTCAACGCCGATCAATCAAAATATATTGACATTTTGTCAAGTCGTGATCTTTCTAAACTCAAATCACTTGTTCATGGCTATGAAATCTTGTTTATTGATGAAGGTCAGCGCATTCCGGATATTGGTATCAACCTGAAGATTTTGCATGACGAAATTCCTAAACTGAAAGTTTTAGTCACAGGGTCATCTTCATTTTTATTATCAAACAGGGTAACTGAATCACTCACCGGACGGAAAAAAGTTTACACACTTTTCCCTGTTTCAATGGGCGAATTGTCGAAACTGCATAACCGGTTTGAGTTAGACAATCAATTGGAAGAAAGGCTTATTTACGGACAATATCCCGAAGTAATAAATCTGACCGGTTACCATGAAAAAGAAGACTATTTGCGTGAAATCGCCTCTTCCTATATTTACAAAGATATTTTGGAACTGGAAAATATCAGATATCCTTTTAAGATTCGTGACTTATTACGCCTTTTGGCATTTCAGACGGGTTCACAGGTTAGCCTTCACGAACTCGGGCGTCAGTTGGGATTAAACCGCGAAACCATTGAGCGCTATCTTTATCTGTTGGAACAATCATTTGTCATTTACCGACTTCCGGCTTTTAGCCGTAATTTACGTAAGGAAATCAGCAAATCACAAAAGTTTTATTTTTATGATAACGGTATCCGTAATATTTTGCTGGATAACTTGCTCCCTCCCACTAATAGAAATGATATGGGGGCACTTTGGGAAAATTTTCTTCTTTCCGAACGAAAGAAAAAACTTGTGTACGAAAATAAACATGCCAACAGCTATTTTTGGCGGACTTACACCGGTTCAGAAATTGATTATATCGAAGAAACGCAGGGCAAATACTTTGCTTTTGAAATAAAATCAGGTAAGAAAAAAGTAAAAATCCCGAAAACATGGCAGGAACAGTACGGAAATGATTTTCAGCTTATCAACAAAGAAAATTATCTTGATTTTATACTGTGAGCCGCCAAGGATTAGTTACGATGCCTAAGTGTTTCGGGCGTCAGCGACAGAAGAAAACAAAATTGCGAACCATTAACCATTCTCATGCCCTGTAATCCTTTTGTCGCCTCCCACAACAGATAAATATGTCAATGAAAAAGGTATTTACATTCCCTTTCCGTAGGCAGGTTTCCTGCTCAATTGATAGACAAAAACAGAACTTTAAAGCCCAACTCAAATAGTTTTATTATTAATTTTCAATTAATTTTTATTGATAAACAATAAATATATGTTGACTTTTAATAATTCTTGATTATCTTTGCCAAAACAATTTAACTGCAGTTATCATGGAAACAAAAAAACCTCCCTTAAGTATTCGGATAATTTACTGGGTAACCAATGTTCTGTTTTGGCTATCAATAGTTATCTCTTTTGTTATGTTATTTGACAATATTTTGCTATATACCGGAATTGAAACTAATGTTGGCACATCTTTACATTTGCCGATAAGTATTAATATACAGGAAACCGGTCACTTAAACCAGCACACAACATTAAAATTAATCACTTATTCACATTTATCTAAAATTGTTGATCCCCCCGTATTTATAGCAAAAAAGATTGCTATCGTAATTCTATTCTTCGTTCTAATTGGAATCTATATCTTATGGATATTCAGGAAATTTATTAAAAATGTGAAACAGGGTGAAATCTTTTCAATACATAACATTTCACTTCTAAAAAAAATATCGTATGTCTATGTGGGCTTATGGTTAGTCAGAACGGTTTTCGCCCAGTTTATTTATTCCTATTTTATAGACCATATTCAACTTGATAATGTTAAAATACTAAGTGGTGGTTTTTTTGATAATTTAAATATTCATATGCTTTGGGATGCCTTAATTATTTGGGTACTTGCTCATATTTTTATTACCGGCTTAAAATTGCAAAGGGAAAAAGACTTAACAATATAAGTATGGCGGTAATCGTAAATTTAGATGTTATGCTTGCCAGGCGCAAAATGAGTCTGACGGAACTTTCGGAAAAAGTAGGCATTACCATGTCGAACCTTTCCATTTTGAAAAAGGGAAAGGCCAAAGCCATCCGTTTTTCCACACTTAGCGCTATTTGCAAGGTGCTGGAATGTCAGCCGGGAGACATTTTGGAATTCCAACCGGAAACAGAACAATCAAAGAAGCATCAATAATATTTAGCCAATTTAAACAACTTCAAAATTAAGATATGGACAAATCTCTTTTTTATTAAACTTTTGCTCAGTAACATTTTTTCTTTTCAACATTCTGCTGCTTCAAAAGCCCTTGCAAAAAAACACCCTTTGTGCGCCTTTGTGAAAACCCTTCGAGCGCCTTCGTGGTAAAAAAAGTGCCTGGAGTGTGGAGTTTGGAGTGCCTAAAGTGCCTGGAGTTTGGAGTGGCTAAAGTTAGATTTGGAAACTTCTTTGTGCGCCTTCGTGGTAAAAAAACCAACGACTTTAAAATTTAAAATCTCATTCCTGTTTAGATGCGATGATAATCGTTTTTAACGTTGCCAATAATCCCGAAGAGATTGATTCCGGCACATCAATAATATTTAGCCAATAAAATTGCCGGCCATTCACCATTCGTATGCCTTCAAAGCCATAAAATCATAACTTTGCAACTTATGAAGTTGTTAATTGTTGAAGACGACCATGAAATTCAGGAATCGATTGTGGATTATCTGCAACCGGAAGGCTATGTTTGTGAACAGGCCTTCGACATGGTGAGTGCACAGGATAAAATTACCTCTTTTTCGTACGATTGTGTACTCATCGACATTAACCTGCCGGATGGCAGCGGTCTCGACCTGATTCAAGGCTTAAAAAACATGAAAAAATCGGCCGGAATCATTGTCATTACCGCACGCGATGCCATCAACGACAGGGTGAAAGCCCTGGAATTCGGAGCCGACGATTATCTCGTAAAACCTTTTAACCTGGCCGAGCTCAATGCACGTATCAAATCGCTCTTGCGAAGGATTCAATTTCATGGTAACAATCAAATTACCGCCGGTGACATTACCATTTTCCCCGATAGGTTTCAAGCCGAAATCAGAGGGCAAAGTATCGAGCTTACAAAAAAAGAATTTGAATTATTGATGTTTTTCGTGTCGAATGCAGGTCGTGTTATTGCCAAAGAAAGTCTGGCAGGTCGCCTTTGGGGCGACGATATGGACTTTTCATACTCTTACGATTTTGTTTATGCCCAGATAAAAAATCTGCGAAAAAAGCTTAAAGAAATGGGAATAAACGACCCTATTCAAACTATTTACGGGGTAGGTTATAAATTTGACACACAATGAAACTACTCACCAAAACCACATTATATTTTATCACACTTTCACTGGTGGTGTTTTTTGTTGGCGGTGTAGGTCTGTACGAAATTATGCAAAACCTTATCGAAAAAGAAGTGAATTCCGATTTATACAACCGGATTCATTTTATTTTTAACGAAATAAGCCAGGCAGACACACTTCAGAATGTGCAGTTTATTGCTACCGAACCTATTGAAATAAAAAAAGTGGCAGCGGTCGGAAACCCGGTTCCTTTTGAATTACGGGATACCGTTCTGTACAACAAAGTCAATAATGCCTATATGCCTTACCGGAGTTTAAGTACAGTAGTGAAAAGCGGTGATAGCTTTTATAGGATTCGTATTTACAAATCGCTGATTACTTCCAATTATCTCATTGAGAAGGTGGCTTTGGTTATTATGTTGATGTTACTGCTTTACCTTGCCCTGACCTATTTTTTAAATCGCTATATTTTGGGTAGGGTATGGGCTGACTTTTTCAGGTCGCTGAAAACCATGCAGGATTTTAGTTTGGAAAGTCCTAAACGTGAACCGTTTAAGCCCTCGGAAGTTATTGAGTTTAATGAATTAAACCAGGTACTGAAGGAAATGACAGATAAGCTTATCAGCGATTATGAAGGAGTGAAAGAGTTTACCGGAAATTTATTTCACGAAGTACAAACCCCGTTGTCAGTCATAAAAAATAAAACTGAGCTTTTGTATCAGGAGTTGAGCACAGAGAAACAATTTCAACTGGCAGGCTCCATATTTTCGTCCACCAACCGGCTTTCAGATATCATCAAAAGCCTGGGCCTGCTGGCCCGTATTGATAAAAATCAGTTTTCGCGTAAGGAACCTATCGATTTTATAGCGCTCATTAATAAAAATCTCGAACTTTACCGGGATATGATGGAATCAAAAAATATCCGTCTCGAAAAAAATTTAATTGCCCGGCCCAAAAAAGTAATGGATCCTTCATTGGCCG
The DNA here is from genome assembly GCA_913055825.1 of uncultured Bacteroidota bacterium. Classification (GTDB taxonomy): domain Bacteria; phylum Bacteroidota; class Bacteroidia; order Bacteroidales; family F082; genus Sulfidibacterium. Next base: position 7,561 of record CAJXKB010000015.1, on the reverse strand, counting down.
ATATTCTGATTAATAATCTAATTAAAAATGGGGTCAGGCATAACATTAAGGACGGGTTTTTACGAATCCGTCTAACGGAGAGCGAGTTTGAAATTGCCAATTCGGGTAACAACCCACAATTACCTACTAATGAATTGTTTAGACAATTTACACGTGGTTCGGAGGAGGGATTTATGGGAATCGGCCTGGCCATCGTTCAAAAAATTGTTCATCACTATGAAATGAAAATCCGTTATGATTATCTCGACAACCAACACCAAATAGAAATTACATTCTGAATATCGTTTACAAAAACCACAAATTTGTTCTACCAGACTCGTATAGCATACTTAGTCGCTCCTCATCAACCAAAATTTAGAACAGACTGGTTTTTAAGTTACACACGGCAGTTCGTCCAATAACCTCTCTAATTATCATTTTTTTATAAAATCGCTCAACCAAAATAGGCATTAAATCCATTCTGTGGTACGCAACGGTCAAGTATAAACTTAGTGAGGGATTTCGGAGCGATTCACTGTCCGCCTACACGAAACATTATTATTAGCTAAAATACTAAATTTTAGCGATTCAACACGCATTACGTTTATACAATGTTGTAAGCTGGCCTTTCCTTTCAAGTCGTGATTTGTCCTTGTTTTGCTCCGCTTTGTGTGTCCGCTGTTTTTAAAAATTTTGGAAGGAATAGATTTAAAAAATAATTTTTCCTTTGTGTTGGCATAGGTGGAAACTCTTTTGCAATTTTTGATTTGTATTGGCTTTTGCGAATTGCAAATAAGCTTAAACTTGGTAAAAGAATTATTTTAAATTCTTTACCTTTGTAGCTTTCGTGAAAAATCTATTAAGGAAGTAATGACAAGAAGAAAAAAAGTTAATAATACAGGAATTCTGAGAGTGGGTGGTATTCCTTATCACGATGCTTGGGTAGCATATAAATGTGTAAATTGCAAAAAAATGAACTATGTCCGTGTCGGACAACAGTTGCTTACACCTAAAGAAGCAATTGAAACGGCTGTATGGAAATGCGAACATTGTGGGTTTATTCATTCTAAAGAGTCTGATCTACCTTTTGATAATTGGGAAGAAAAATATAATAGTGCTGATTCCACTACTGCTTTGAGATTTTGGGAAGGTTTTTTTCGTATTGCCACCGAACATCCTGAGTCGTACTGGAAACAATGTAATGTCTGTACTCGTATTTTACCTTTCAACGCCTTTAGTAAACATTCTGGTTGGGGTCCTTTAGAAAGGCAAATGGAGTGCAGAAGTTGTAAAGGTGCCATAAATGCGGTATTAAATCCCAAAAGGACAAAAGAGCAATTACACGAATCAGCCGTAAGAAGAAGAATAGCCGATTTATTCTTGGAAGAAGAAAACGAGCCAATAGATTTCCAAGACTTATTTGATAGGTTCAATAGTCGCTGTTTTAAAACTAAAAAACCATTAGATATCAATAAACGCGATACGTGGGCTATTGACCATATTTTGCCATCGAAATACCTATATCCTTTAAAAAGAGAAAACGCTGCGTTACTTTCAAGAAACGCAAATGAGAATAAGAGAGATAAATGGCCAAGTAAATTCTATACTAATAATGAGTTAATTGAACTTGCAAGAATCACAGGAGCTAATATTGATTTGATTTCAAATAAACATCCGATTCTAAATCGCAATATCGATGTAAATAAAGGCGTTGAGCGTTATTTACAAGTCAGAGAGAAGTCAGATCTGCATAAACGTATAAAAGAAATCAAAAAGATTTTACTTGTCTATGATTTGGTAAATAACCTTTCACCCGCAAACAAGAAGCTTCTTGGATTTGAATAATCTATACTAAAACAAGATATTGATGCGATGTAACTGTTCCTTTATCTCTTATTCCATGAGATTCACAATGTTCTACACTTTCATCAAATAAGTCAGCCGTTTTAAACCATCGCTTACTTATTTTTTGAAGTTCTAATGCCATATCACATTTATTGCTTTTTCCTAAATGTAGGACAAAAACTCCATCTTTTTTCATTCGCTCTCTAGCCTGTTGAAATATTGATTCATAAATTGCAAAGTCGATTTTTTGTCTTTCATCTACAAATGATTTAGGTTGAAGTTTAAAATCAATTTCAGACCATCCAGTAAACCAAATTCTAATCCAATTAGCTAAATAAAACCTGGTACTATCAAAGAATGGTGGTGAAGTAATAACGGCATCAAGGTCATTAATTTCTTGTGGCCAAACTATCGTGGCATCTTGATTGAATATCTTACCATTTTTAAAATTAAGCGGTAATTCTTCATTGATTACCCTGTTCACTTTTTCGCAAAGCTTTTCAATAAGGTTTTTGTAAATAAAATCTCCGGTAGGTGCATAAGGAACAATTGGATGTGAACGTCTGCTCAAAGCATAAGGTCTATTGCCGTGAAGAATATGAAGCAATGAAGCAACTACTAACATTTCGCTTGGCGTTGTCGGATAGTTTTCCTTTACAAATCTACGGGCAAGTAATATTTCTTTTAACGTATTTTCTTCATAATACTCAGATAGCTTTTTGTTGAAGCCGAAATTATTAACTTCGGCAATTTCTTTTTTAGTACACTTATTGGCTTTAATAAAATCATCTAGTGCTTTAATGTAAAACATTGTTTCAGAATAAATTGGAGTATTTACTTTAGCATAAGAAATATAGTAAGCGGGCAAACTAATATCAATACCATAGGATAATTTTCCTGCTAAGGCAGCTTCAAAAGGAATTGTTCCTACACCTGAAAAAGGGTCAAGAACAGAGCCGTTTTCAGGCACAAAAGTCTTAACAAGATGATGTGCAATTGCTGGTTTTAACTTGCCTTGGTAAGAGCAAAGGGAGTGATTATTATGTCCCCAATTTCTACTTGAATAAGGTTTTTGTTGATGGGGAATTTCATTTCTGAAACTTTCCCAGTTCTTTTTCCAATGAAGTTTTATTTTTCCGTTTCCAGAATTTACAAAATTTGATTGTTTCCCTTTGTATTCAAAAACCAATAATGACTGAGTAAGTATTTCCTGATTTCTAGAACGTCTTTTCCTTAAAATCTTGTTTTCAACGAATTCATACCCTAAACCCTGCATTAATTCAATTAATATGTCATCTGTATTAATATGTACGCCACTAAAAATCGAATCCCCAATATCAATAAGAACTTTAGCATTTTGATCTAATAATGGTTTTACATCATTAAAGATTGTGTACATTTCTTTAAAGTAACTCTGGGCCATTACCGGAATTCTAGAATCATAAGCATTTTTATTTAGCTCAATAAGTGTCGCTTTCAGCAAACTACTTTTTGATGCTATATCAAGTCCATTAATATAGGCATATTCCTTTTTAACATCATTAATTCCACTTGTTAATGCTTGGTCTCTAAAAAACCGCAAATCATTTTTAAATTGTAAATATCTTAAAAACCAAAGCTCTATTTTTGTATTTCTGAAATAGTTTGTGCCATTCAGATAAGGCGGACTTGTAATGATTGCTCCGATTTTTAAATCATTTACACGTCCGATATTTTTTGCATTTGAAAGAATAAATTCGGGACTTCCTTTTAGTTTATAGTCAAAATTCAAAACGTCTTCTGCAATATTTCCAATTTTTTCAGGCAAAATATCATTAAATTTTTTCAGATCTTTTTCAATTTCTTTAGCTGTTTTGAATCTAACATCTCCAACTTTCTTTAGGAATGATACAGGGAGCAGGCAAGAAATAACTGCTACGGTTAAAGTATCAGCCAGTAGTTCATCTTCTAATTTAACAATGTCAATGTATGACCTTAGTTTTAATACTTGCTCAAAAGTTTCATCAGGAAAATATTTTTTTTCAGAGAATAGGGATTTATAGGATTCTCTTAATGATTTATCTTCTTCAAACTTATTAAGATTATTTAGAATAGCTTTCTGAATATTCTTTAAGTCTTTGGACAGCTTTTTCCTTTGAGATTCTTTTGCTTTTAATACATTGAGTTTCGTTTGAATTAAAAACTGCAATAAAGGATTTACTTCTGAGTATACTGTTGATAATCTACAATCGTCAGCCGCAAGGAGTGTTGTGCCTGTTCCTGCGAAAGGCTCATAAATTAGAGTATCTGTTATTCCATAGTTTTTTATTAATGATTTTACAAAGTCAGGTGAATAGCCTTCAATGTAAGGATACCATCTTTGAAACGGGTTGTTTTTACTTTTTACAAATGTTACATCCTTTTCTGTAATGCCTTCAACTTTGTCTATCTCAGGAAGTTTTTGCTTGATAAGTCGTTTAACAACTTGGTTAATTGAACGCTCTTGTTTCTCGGCAAAAAGTGCAAGCTGTTTATATGTTTCAATTCCAATTAGTTCTTTTATTTCTTGGGTCGTCAAATCTTTTACTTTGGAATAGTATGCTTCTTCTGGCTCACTAAATGCCAGTGTTACAGACTTATCTTTTGAATCTTCCGAAGGGTAGTCGCTAAAATAGACCGCTTTATAAAATTGTTTTGACATATCGAAATAAGTATCAGGTTATGATAGTTACTTCGCAAAAGTAAAAACAATTTTTGAATACAGCAGCGCTTGATATGATTTTTTTTATTTAATTTTCACAAGTCTTGGCGGGCGTTGGAAAATTGGCTCTTTTAAAAAACTTTGGATGTGTATCGGCTTGTGTGGTTTCGCAAATGTGCGGTGAGAAAAATTTTTTCAAACAATCGGATTGACCTGTGTCTATACAAAGTCAATCTGCTAGCTTTTGTCAAGAATTCAAAGTTAGGTTTTTTTGAAGGTCTGTTTTACATAGTTCGGTCTTTCTTTAGGCTTGCTTATAACGGTTGGCGGTATGAAACGTTGGGGGATTAGGAGCTGCAAAACTATCAACTGACAAGAACCTTTCCAGCGAGTTATGAGCTTGCCCAACCACTAAACCCCCAATGTTTTATGACCGCGTGTTAGCAAACGTAAATTATTGTTCTCCAGCTTGTTTCAATATATCATCAATCAACTTATCGCTTATCCACACATCTTTTTTAGTCAATTCGTAAAGTAGTGGTTTTAAATCTTTTATGATTCCTTTATTTTTAGCCTTAATCAAAACACCAATCGTACCAGTTACTTTTAAATCTGCATGTTTAGCATGAAAACGTCCTAATTTTTCATCAATAATTATCAAATCCGCTCCAATTTCAGTTGCAAGAACTATTGCTTCAGCTTCCCCAGCATCTAAATCTAGAAAATACTTAAGCGCCCGTTTATCATGAATCTTAGTAATTTTAATCCATTCAATCTTAGATAAATCTTGATAGTATCCTTTATTTTTACCAGCCTCAATCTCTTGAAATACAGCAAAAGGTATCAATATTTCGGAATATAATTCTTTTAAAATATCAAGTCGCGATAATTTAAGCAATGAAATTATTGGAGTTGTATTTGAAACTACATTAAGCATTTGCGATATCAGCTCTTAAATCATCCGAATCATATTGTCCTAATGATGAAACTTCGTATTTTGAAAGTAGGTCAAGAAAATCTAATCTAGTTAATCCTAATACTTTTGCAGCTGTACCAGAAGAAACCTTTCCTAACTCAAAAAGTTTTACTAAAGAATTTATTTTCATCTCATTCTCAAACTCTTTACCTCTCAATCTTAAAGAATTAGCTAATGATTCGGGATATTCTATGTTTATCATACCTTTCATATCTCATTTTTTACAAAGATACTGAAATTTAGAATTGTATCTTGTTGCTGTGTGGTCTTTTTATGTTTGCTAACTTATTTATCTGTTCATGTTTTTCGAATCCACTGAACACTTTTTGTTGGATATATTCAGGTTTGTGTTTTTATATTTCAAAATCATTGAGTGGATTTTTGATGTTTTCAAACTTTTCATGCTAAAGTGTGTATAAATTTCTGTTGTTCTCGACGACTTGTACCCCTCTGCCCAACCAACTACCTGTAATGTTAAGAAAAACAGGGCCTCTTCGTTTTTTATCTGGTATGTTTTTACTATTTTTCAAATGTAAGGAAAATTTTGTATATCTGGTCTAACATACAAGCTCAGTTAAGCCTTCATTACCGTTTATTTGGCAACACAAACCTGTAAGTGGGGGTAAATGGTGAATGACTTGAAATAATACAACAGTTATTTATAGTCGATATAAAGTGCCTTTCAAGGCCTGAATTTCAAATTTCCTACAGATTCCAAAATTACCTTTGCCATCTAAACAAACAAAGCTATGATTGGACTTCTCGGAATTAGTTATAAATCGGCAGATATTGAGATTCGTGAGCGTTTTGCTTTTTCCAAAGAAGAAATAAGCCTTTTAAGTAGTAATTTGTTGAAAAAGGGTAATATAGCTAGTGTGGTGATATTGTCAACCTGCAACCGGAGTGAGTTGTATTACCATTGTCACAATGAGAAACATCAGCAGGCTGTTCACGATATACTTGAGAATTTGTCTGAGATGAAGTCCTATGAAAATGGACTTCAACCTTATTTTTATTTTAAAGAAGATAGTGATGCCGTACGGCACTTGTTTAAGGTTGTTTCGGGAATTGAATCGTTGATTGTGGGTGAAGACCAGATTATTGGCCAGGTAAAAAATGCTTTTCAGTTTGCCGAAGAGAATCAAACCACGGATAAATTTCTTAAACGCTTATTTACCAAATCGTTTAAAGTTGGAAAAAAAGTTCGTTCCCAAACCATGATTAACCGTGGTTCCGCTTCGGCCAGCTCCGCTGCCGTTAATCTTTGTCATCAGCTTTTCCCCGATTTAAGCCGGCAAAATGTGATGCTGATCGGTGCCGGACAAACCGGCCAGTTAGTGCTGAACAGTTTGCGTAAATCGACTTTTGCCTCCCTGAAAATTGCCAACCGGACATTGGCTAAAGCCGATGAGCTTGCCGGGCTTTATGGCGGCGAAAGTATTCCGCTCGATGATATTGAGAAACACTTGGCCAATAGCGACATAATTTTTGTGGCTACAGATTCGCCGGAGCCGCTCATTAAGCTGACATCAGTAAAAGAAGTGCTGAAAAACAGGGCTAAACAAACCAAACCGCTTTATTTTGACCTTTCGGTTCCCCGCAATATCGAAACCGGCGTTGACGATTTGAAAGATATAAGGCTTTATACCATTGATGACTTGCAGGAAATTGTTAAAAGCACTAACCAAAAGCGGAAGAAAGAAATTGATGCCGCCATGCAGATCATCGAACGTGCCGAAAAGTTATTCCTGAGTTGGAAACACGAACAGGAACTGGTTCCCACCATCTTGAAGATTAAAAATAATTTCCAGCAGCTTAATCAGTCCGAAATGGAAGAATTTATGAAAATCCGGTCCATAAAAAACGACGATCTGCTGAACGAATATTCGCAGCACATAACCGAAAAATTTGCCCGGGTTTTTATTAAAAATTTAAAAACTTTATCCAAAACTGCCGATCAGAAGAATTTTCTGGAAATGGCTGAAGAATTTTTTGAAATATAATGTCAATGAAAAAACTGGTAAAGATCGGGACGAGGGGAAGTAAATTGGCGCTGTATCAGGCACGAAAAACACAAGTCG